>JADDQY010000112.1 GCA_016781135.1 Actinomycetota bacterium | reverse complement strand
TCGAAGCCATGGGTCGGTGGTGGCCGGCGACGGGCGAGCAGCGTCCCAGCTGCTCCTCCTTCAACCCCCCCGAGCGACGGCGCGGGCTCGACGTAGGGCCGCCGCCGCTCGCCGTGCATCCGCCACCCCGCTCGATGCTCGTGGGCGAGACGCTCGCCATAGCGGAGGAGGACGGACCCCCGGCGCCCGGCGGTGGCAATGGTTCGAGCGGTGGGCGCCAGCTGACCTCCACCTCCGTCGCCGCCGCTCACGTTCCTCCGACCACCTCGGCTGACCGAGTGAGGGGCGAACTGACGTACTGCACCTGGTGGGCAGCGTCAGAACAGGGTGGAGAAGAAGGAACTGGCAGCGGTGGCACTCGTCGAGGGCGAAGCGAGAGATTGCTGCTCGACCTCGTCGCGGCTGCGTGCGCCGATAGCCTCGTCCCGGAGGCCTCATGCTCTACCGGATCGCTGCCGACGCCGTCATGGTCCTGCACTTCGCGTTCATCGTGTTCATCGCTGTCGGCGCTCTGCTCGCGTGGCGCTGGCCCCGGCTCGTGTGGCTCCATCTACCGGCCCTGGCGTGGGGAGCCGGGACCGTGACGGTGGGATTTCCGTGCCCGCTGACCGGGGTGGAGAAGGACCTGCGGCGGCTGGCCGGCACCGAGGGCTACGCGGGAGGCTTCGTCGACCACTACATCGAAGACGTCGTCTATCCCGACAAGTACAGCGCCGTGCTCCGCGCTGTGGCGGTGGTGATCATCGTCGTCGGCTACCTCGGGCTTCGCCGCCGTGTCTCCGGATCGCCGGCTGGTGGCGCTGCCAGTCGAAAGCGATCCCCGGTGGGGGCTGGCGACGAGTCCATCGTCTCGGGACGCTGCGAGGCCGAGACCTTCCGATCGAGCGTGTGGCGCTCAGAAGCTCGGCTCTCCGAACCACTCGGTGCGATGGGTGAAGACATGGCGATCGGTCAGGAAGTTCAGCGCCCGCCGGGCCAGCCCGAAGGATTCGGCGAGCTCGGCCACCACCGTCATCGTCCCCGTGAGCGGGCCGCGAGTGGTGTGGGAGGCAAGCCAGTACCAGCGCTCGCCGAGTCGCTCGAGCACACCGACGGTGCCACGAGAACCGAGCTCTGAGCCTCGCCCTGGCGGATGCTCGGGCTCGGCGGCGAGCCCGCTCTTGCGCAACAGCCGTCCTTCGTCCAGTGGCCCCAGGCCGTGCATCTCCGTGTGATCGGGGAAGACACCGGTCAGGAACAGGGCGAGGTCGCCGAGACGCCGGTACACGCCGGGCCGCTCTGCCTCGGGCACGACGTCGAGGAGCGAGGCGAGCCGGACGGGATCGAGCTCGCTGAACCGGCGACGGCGCGATCCCCTGGGAGTACGGACCCAGACGCTGCCGCTCGTGACCCGCGTGTAGGAGGCCAAGAGCTCGGTGAGGAACAGCCGGCGCTGGGCACCGGCGAGGAAGGCGCGCACCTCGTCACCGCCCAGGACCGGGAGCCGCCGGCGAGGGCCGACCCATTCGTCGATGTGGTGGATGCTCTGGAGCTCGGCCCAGCCCCGGTGGACGATCAACGCGAACGTGAGGAACGGCGAGGCGGGCGCCAAAGCGCCGTGATCGCACCGGAACACCGAATCGAAGGCGGCCGGATGGGACATGACCTGGGCCAGCGCGCCGGGATGACGCCGCACGGCGTCGCTTTCGACTCCGGCATGCGAGGCGAGGCGGGAGAGCAGATTCAAGTCATCGTCGCTGAGCTGGTCGAACCAGCCGTGGTCGCCGGCGGCGACCGTCATCGTCGGGGGGAAGGCCGAAGGACCTGGGCCGCACTTGGCGGGCCTGTCACTGGCGGGCCCCGAACAACCGCACGGGCATCCGCTGCGCGCCCCACTGGCCCGGGGGGCCGTCGAAAATGCCGGGGATGCGGTACCCGCAGGCGGTGCAGGCGCCATGGTCGGTGAGCCGGTAGCCACCGAGGGCGTACCAGTCCCGCTCGATTACGCAGGCCCCGCAGCGCGGGCAGTGGGTGCTCGACCCGTCCACGTCGTGGACGTTGCCGGTGTAGGCGAAGCGCACGCCGTTGGCCACGGCGATGTCTCGCGCCCGGGTCAACGTGGCGGGTGGCGTGGGCGGTCGGTCGGTGAGCTTGAAGTCCGGGTGGAACGCGGTGAAGTGCATCGGCACGTCGGGGCCGAGCTCGTCGAGGACCCAGCTCGTCATCGCGTCGAGCTCGGCGTCGGAGTCGTTCAGTCCGGGGATCAGCAGGTTGGTGATCTCGAACCAGACCGAGGTCTCGTGGCGCAGGTAGCGCAGCGTGTCCTTGACCGCCTCGAGATGGCCCCCGCAGGTGTGTCGGTAGAACTCCTCGGTGAACGCCTTCAGGTCGACGTTGGCGGCGTCCATGTGCTCGTAGAACTCCGTCCGGGGCTCGGGGCAGACGTAGCCCGCCGTCACTGCGACCGACTTGACGCCGACCTCGTGGCACGCTTCCGCCACGTCGATGGCGTACTCGTGGAAGACGACCGGGTCATTGTAGGTGAACGCCACGCTGCGGCAGCCGAGACGGGCGGCGGCCGCCGCCAGACCCTCGGGCGACGCTTGGTCGGAGAGCGTGTCGATCTCCTTCGACTTCGAGATGTCCCAGTTCTGACAGAACCGGCAGGCGAGGTTGCACCCGGCCGTGCCGAACGACAGCACGGAGCTGCCGGGGAGGAAGTGGTTGAGCGGCTTCTTCTCGATGGGGTCGACGCAGAACCCGGACGATCGGCCATGGCTGGTGAGCACCACCTGGTCGTCGAGGCGGGCGCGCACGAAGCACAACCCCCGCTGGCCGTCGCGCAGCTTGCAGGCGCGAGGGCAGACGTCGCACTGGATCCGGCCGTCGTCGAGCACATGCCAGTAGCTCGTCGGCACGGTGAACCCGTCCCACGACGGGGTCCCGTCGTCGCCCCGGGCAGCGTCGGACGTGAGCGGTGTCGACAGCATCGCGGCAGGAAACCACGCGGCATCGCCGGCTATTCCCGCCCGCCGTGGCAGTTGAGCATGGCGGCTAGGTGGTCCCCACCGTCTCGAGGACGCCCTCCTCGGCTCGCGCTAGGGCTTGGTGTACCTGATCCTCAGCAGGTCACCGCTGGTGGTGAAGCGGGCCGAGCTGAGGGTGCACCGCACCCTGACGTGCACCTGCCCGTCACCTGAGGTCCCGCTCACGTAGCCATCGAGGGTGCCTCCAGGCAGGAGGGTCACCAGGACCTCGGTGGTGCCCACGCTACGAGAGTCGAGCTGGACCCAGCTGCTGGTGGCGAAGCGCCAGATGTCCACGCGCTGAGTGCAGCTGCGGGAGTTCTTCCCCTTGTAGCTCACCTCGAGCGAGCGCAGGGAGTTGGAGACGCCCGAGAAGGTGCCGTACCACGAGGTCTTGTAGGTCGACGTCGACGTGGAGGTGACCGCGTAATAGGCGTTGTCGTCGGTCCCCAGCTTGGCGGCGCCCCCACCGACGACCGATCCCGACTGGCGGGTCGTGGAGATGGGCGGGGCGCTGACCTCGGTGATGGTGGTGAAGCTCCACGCCTGCTCGGACCCCAAGCGGTTGCCGGCGAGGTCCCTGGCGAGCGCGGTCAGCCGGGCGGCGTACGAGGTGCCTCCGGCCAATGCCGAGGAGGGCCGGAACCGCATGCTGGTGCCGCTCCAGGAGAAGGTGCCGGGCACCGACGTGCCGTCGGCCGAGCGGGTGAGCGAGAACGCCGCCGACGTGGCGTCGGTGTCCATCGGCTCGCTGAAGGTGACGACCACCTCGCCGGTGGGGAAGACGCCGACGGCGCCGGCGGCCGGGGTGAGCGAGATCACCGTGGGCGGGGCGGAGTCGGCGGCAGCCCACGAGAGATAGCCGTAGGAACGCCCCGAGACGGGCCGTAGGGGGTCGCCGGCGAAGCCGTAGCCGCTGGTGGTGGCCGTGCGGGTCTCGGCGTCAGCTTGGACGCGCTGACGGATCTGCGGCGGGGTGAGCGCGGTGCAGGGGCCCGACGCACCGGCCTCACCCAGGCACAGGGCCACCACGCCGGCCACGTGGGGGGACGCCATGCTGGTGCCCGAGCTGGTGGCATAGCTGCCCTCGAGCCAGGTCGAGGCGACGCACGCCCCGGGGGCGGCCACGAGGTGGGAGGCCCCGGCGGAGGTGGCGGCATAGTTCGAGAAGCTGGCGTAGGTATCGTCGGACTGGCTCCTGTCACAGGCGGGGGCACCGCCGAGCCCGCCGGGACGGCCGTCGCTATCGGCCACGGCGGCCACCGTGAGGACCTCGGGGTAGGCAGCGGGGACCTCGGGCGACGACTCGTAGTCGAAGTCCCACCCGCTGTTCCCGGCGGCCACCACGTAGGTCACGCCGGCGGCGGTTGAGGCGCAGATGGCGCGGTGGAGGGCGTCGGTCGTGCTCCCGCAGCTGCCCACGGGGCTGCTCTGGCCGCTGAGGCTCATGTTGGCGACGGTGATGTCGTTTCCGGGGTCGGCATCGGTGCGAGTGGCGGTGACCCAGTCGATGGCGCAGATGATCTGGGAGAACGAGCCGTTCCCGAGAGCGTCCAGCACCTTGGCGGCATAGACGGGGGTACCCGGGGCAACGCCGGTCACGCCGGCTCCGTTGTTGCGGGCCGCCACCGTGCCCGCCACGTGGGTGCCGTGGCCGTTCTCGTCCTCGGCAGGTCCCGACCCGACGCAGTTGACTCCGTCGACGGCGTTCAGATCAGGGTGGTCGAGGTCGATTCCGGTGTCGATCACCGCCACGTTGGCGGTGCTGGCCTCACGAGTGGTGTCCTCGGTGCTCGCCTCGATACGACGCACTCCCAGAGGCGGTGTGTCGTTGACGGCGACCGGGACGAGCCGCTGCGCCTGCACCGGGCGATCGGGACTGACGAAGGCGACCTCGGGGTCGTCACCCAGCGCCTCGACTTGGGCCGGCGACAAGGTGGCGGCGAAGCCCTCGAGGGCGCGCTCGTAGCGCCTGGTGGCCTTGAAGCCCCGTGCCCGCTCGAGCCGTTCGGTCTTGCCCCGGGTGTCGCCCACGGACGGCTTGTAGACCACGATGTAGCGGTCGGGCAGCTGCTGGGGCCAGCGGAGCCGAGGCGCCCCGGCCGGCCCAGAGGGCCCCTGGTCGCTGCGCTCCCCATTCGGTGCGGCCCCGGCCGGGGAGATCGAGAGCACGAGGCTGAGTGCTGCCAGCAGGGCTACGACAGTGACATGGCGCGACGATCTCGGGTAGAGGGTCGAAGCTCGTGCACGGAGACGTCGGGGTCGTCGGGACATGGGCACCCTTCTCTGGTCGTTGGCCGGCCCCTGTGGCGCTGCCGCTCGGCGAGCTATCGGCAACTCGCCGTGCGGCCTGAACCCCCTCGTCGTTCTGTCCCCGCCGCGGGCCGAGATCCTCGCCCAGCAGTGAGAGCTCGCTGACCACGGACACCTCCTTGCCGGCCCCCGCTGGCCAGGGCGGGGGCGCCGCGGCCTGTCCCGGTCCGTTGCCCCTCGGGGCTGTCGTGGCACGAGCAGCCCCGTAGTCGAGAAGGCGGAGCCGTTGGGGCCAGGAGCGCCTATGCACGCCGGGCTCGGTTGAGCCCCCAGATCAGCTCGGTCGCTCGAAGGTGGACTCTTCGCCGAGGTGCTGCCGGGAGGCTCGAGCGCGTGCGTCTCCCCGAGCGGGGGGCCGGTTCCCACCGCCGCTCACACTCGATCGCGGAGCAGCTCCATCTCCCGGGTCCCGGTTGGGCTCGACCTCAGCGAAACGAAGGCCTTGCCGCCTTCGCTCTGGCCGGCCGGACAAGGAGTGGGGCGAGTCCGGGTGCGCCCCCTCGTCGATGCCCACCGCGTGCCGGTCGACGAGCTCGCCGCCGAGCCAACCCGACACCGCCGCCACGGCAACACCGGCGAAGGACAGGGCAAGGGCAACGGCTTCTGGAGCGGTCGGCTGGTCACGGCGCAAGAACCAGCTCACCGTGAACAAGACGAGGAAGACCAGGTTGCCGAGACCGTGGACGGCCCTACCGCCGGCCTTGTCCCATGAAACGTCACGTCCTCCACGGGCTGGTTGGTCTCCGTCCCCGCCTCCCAGCGCCACGTAGTCGCTTCGCCCCCGCCTCTGCTCACGGTCCTCGAGCTTCCCACCCGCCTGCTTCACCACCGCCCCACGATGATGCTCTCATCGGGGTCGTCGGTGCCGCCCGGTGGAACGGTCCTCGGCCAGGCACGTCCCGTCCTCGGCCCGCCGGCATCGAACCGAACGCTTGGTCCCCGGACGCACGCGCCTCCTCGGCGAGCTCGACGCAGCGTCGGAGATGTCGCCGTCAGACTCCGTCAGACCAGGACGGCCCATGCTCGGTCCTCTTCGGCCGGCGTGCGCCTGCCTGCGGGCAAGGCACTGGTCCCGATCCTGCTGCGGCCAGCGAGTTGGAGGTGTTGCGGCCCAGCTTGACCACAAGCTGGTCGCCTCCCGTGGGAGCCCGTCCGGTTAGGTGCTGGAGGCCTCAGTCCGCCGTCTCTTCAGAAGGAGAGATCTCCCGCGTGCCCTCCGGGACTTCAGCCGGTTCGATGAGTCCCAGGTGCTTCAGGGTGATTCCAAGCTCCGCTATCCCTTTGCGGCTGGCGCTGGCTACATGGGACGTGCCGGGAATCTCTACGATCTGCGGCCAGCGTTGCTCGTCCGGCTCATACGATCGAAATGCAGCTTTCACGTCTGCGTTACGGAAGACCCGGTCCTTTGCTCCAACGACATAGACGACTTGATTGCCCCTTTCCACGTGGTCGAGTACCGCTTGGTTCAGAGACGCCATCAGGGCAAGCCCTACTTTCGGGACGAACCTCCTGGTGAAGGTGTCGTAGACCAACTGCCGCCCAATGGTGGCCACCGAGATCAAGTTCACAGGGTCCGCCGGGGACTGGAGGAGAGCGTTCAGGCCGAACCTACGATAAAACTGCCAACGGCGTTGCTTTTCGCTCATGGAGCAACTTCTTTCCAGGTTCATACACGCCGGGCCGATGAACCCAAGGCTGCCGAGCCCTTCCTGGCGTTCCTGGAGCGACCTCGCCAGAATGCCTCCTCCCTGTGATTTCCCTATGGCCGTCAAGGGGGTCTCGACAGAAAGCCCCAACTTTTCCTTGTAATGATCCCCGGCAACGTGAGGTACCTCGATACATGCCGCTTCAATGGCGAGCCGGTCCGCAGGGAGTAGATCAAAGGGCATTTTCACGCCGACCGCCCCGAGTCCCAACTCGCCAAATCTCCTTATGACCTTTGTGATTGCCCAGTCGTTTTCACCATAACCACTCAGGAACAACACCGACAAAACACTCGGGTCGATGCCTTCCCCTTCACTCTTGAAGCACTCAACCGGTATGCCTTCCACCCGGCCGTCGTGCCGGTAGTCCCAGTTGACCGCTTCTCTGTGCACCAAGGCCTGAAATTCCCTATTGCTGCCGGCATGACTCATCTTCAAGACCCTACCTCTCCGCCCAGCGCGACAACGGCATGCTTCCATAATGGCTTGGGGCTAAACGACGGCGAGGGGTGAACCGTCCGGCGGAACCGGAATCAGTAGGTGGCACGAACGGTGGGGAGCCGCGGGGTGCGAGAGCATCTCACCTTCCATCGCCTCCGCCCCTACTACGCCGACCGGCTGATGCCACGGCGAGTCCGTGTGTGGTCATCCCGCCTGGGCCCCCCAAGACCGCACCGGAGGCGCTCGACCCCTCCGGACACCCCCTGCCGACGAGCGGGCCACTGACGCGGTGGACGCGGAGCTGCGCGGCGTGGTGCCTCCGCGAGGTCCCTCCGTCCCGCCCCGAGCCGCTGCCGGCCAGGACTGCGCCCTACCGGCGGGGGTTCGGGGCCGGTCCGCGGCGTCGGCGCCGGTGGGAGGGCAGAGAACGGCAGCGCACAAATGGTAGTGACGGTGAGCTGCAGCGGTCAGCCGCGTCGACTCGCGGTGTGCGGCCACCTCCTCAACGGTGATCACCATCCCTTCGTCCTCGTCGAGGCCGTGTCGTCCCCGGAGCCGGTCGAGCACACTCGGGCCGACGTACCGGCGGACGGCGGCCTCGACCACCTGGTCCTCACACCTGCCCGATCGCTCAGCCTGGCGGCGGACGGCATCCAGCACCTCGTCGTCGAGCTTGACGGTCGCGGCCCTCTTCGGCACGTCATCAGTCTGCCTCGGCGGTCGTAGCGGGGGGGGCGGATCGCGCCAAGCGTCGGGCCGTCGATCAGTCGTCGTAGTAGGAACATGAACCCCAGGGGTGGGGCGAGGCGCGGCGGCGGTTTACCGCCGCCTGACCGGCACCGGGTGGAGCGTCGCCGACCCCGTCCCGGCCCCGCACCACGCTCGGTAGGTGCTGATGGCGCCGAGGTGCGAAGGGGTAGAGGGAAGGGCGTGGAGCGCTCCCATCGCTGGAGCCGGCGGGCGGTTCGCCGGGACCGGGACTGGGCACGGCGAGCTTGGGGGAGCGACCGAGGTCGCCGGCGCGACCGCATCGGGTTCTTCGGGCCCCTGCCGTACTACTCCAGCCGCACCAGGCGCGGCACCCGGGTCAGGGTCGGCGGCTGCTGCCTGCCCATCCCGCTCGGCCTGCTGGCAACGCTGGCCGCCACCGGGCTCGTCGCCCGCCGCTGCCGGTTCCACCGTCGACCCGTCCCCTGACGCGCCACTGGTTGACGCCGGAACTAGAGCCGCCGGAGAGGTCAGGCGGCAACGCTCATCCCGCTCGATGGCGCGGCACGGAGTTCGACCGCTGAGAGCCGACCAGCTGCGCCGGGACGGCTCGACGGTTGCTCACGCCGTGCCAGCTCGTTACCGGGCGCTTGTGCTGCTGACGGCTGGTACTGGGCTTCGCCAGGGTGAGACCTTCGGCGTCGGGTGCACAACGTGGACCTCAACCTGAAGGAGCTGCGTCAGCAGGGGTGGAAGTGGTGAGCCGGCCTGTAGGCGGGG
>JADDQY010000078.1:144854-195777 GCA_016781135.1 Actinomycetota bacterium | reverse complement strand
GGACCCCTACCGCGTCACCAACGTCCGTGAGAGGAACATCTAGGCCGCGAACTGCTTCCTTTCGTGCTCACGCGCCGCCAGGGGTGATCGTGCACGGCGGCGACGAATTCTCGCTCTCGTCGGGGTGAGGTCGAGGAGACGCCCAGGAGCCGCACCACGACTCGACGAGGGCGAGCAGAGCGAGAGCCGAGTCAGGTTCAGCTCGGTCTCGTCTGCACCAGCGAGAGTAGGTCGCCGGCCGTGCTGAGCTCGGCGGAGAGGGTCTTGTAGCCGACGTCGTCGAACAGGACGGTGACGTTGTCCCCTTCGACTCGCACCACTTGGCCTCCACCCCAGGCGCGGTGGTTGACCCGGGAACCCTGCGGATAGCGCCCGTCCTCCGCCTCCATGGGCCGTTTGGCCGCCGAACCGGACTCACACGTGTCGCAGAACCCGCAGTTGTGGTCGTAGTGCTCGCCGAAGTAGCTGAGGAGGAACCGGCGCCGGCACGAGAGTGTCTCGGCATAGCCGCGCATCATCTCCAGCCGGCTCGCCTCCACTTGCTTGCGGCGCTCCTCGCCCGCGGCGATCGCCTCCACCGCGCCGGCACGGTCGCCGGTTGTCGCCCTCGCCTGGTCGCTGTCGAGGACGATGGCGTCGTCGTCTTCCAGCCTGGCCAGGGCGAGGACCACCTTGCGCCGGCTGAGGCCGACCGCCTCCTCGACCTCGTCGAGGTCGGCGGTGCCGCCCGCTTCATCGATGGCCGTCACCACCTGCTCGACGTCGTCGGCGTTGATCCCGCCGCCGGCACCGAGGAAGCGGCGCAGCCCGAGATCGGCGGCGCGGTAGAACAGCGTCGCCGTTGCTTGCTCTCCGTCACGGCCGGCTCGCCCGATCTCCTGGTAGTACGAGTCGAGCGACTCCGCCACGTCACCGTGGAGGACGAAGCGCACGTCGGGCTTGTCGATGCCCATACCGAAGGCGGTGGTGGCCACGACGACGTCAACGTCACCGGCCATGAACTGCTGGTGGACCTCCTCGCGGACGGCCCGGCGAAGACCTGCGTGGTACGGAGCGGCCTTGACGCCTCGGCGAGACAGGGCGTCCGCCAGCTCTACGGTTCGCTTCCGGGTGGCGACATAGACGATGCCCGAGCGACGTCCTGCGGAGAGGACCGTCGCCCGGTCGAGGACCATGCCGTCCTTCTCTCGGGCGTCGGTGGGGTGTTCGACGGAGAGGTGGATGTTGGGACGGTCGAAGCCGTGGACGATGACCTTGTGGTCGCGGAGGTGGAGCCGCTCAACGATCTCGCCCTGCACCGGAGGTGCGGCGGTGGCGGTCAGGGCGATGACGACGGGATGACCGAGCTCGTCGATCACGTGCCCCAGCCGGAGGTAGTCGGGCCGGAAGTCATGACCCCATGAGCTGATGCAGTGGGCCTCGTCGACCACGAACACTGACGGCTTGGACGCTCGGATCGCCTCCATCGTGTCGGGCCGGGCGAGCTGCTCGGGGGCGATGAACATGAACTCGGCGTCTCCCTCGCGAAGATCGTCGAACGCGTCGCGTCGCTCCGACGCTTTCATCGAGGAGTTGGCGGCCACCGCATCACCGACCGCATCCTCGCTGAGGCTCTCGACCTGATCCTTTTGCAGCGCGATCAGCGGCGACACCACGATGGTCGGCCCGTCGACCGATGCGGCGACGAGCTGGTAGATCGCCGATTTGCCGTACCCCGTCGGCATGACGGCGAGCACGTCGTGCCCGCCGATGGCCGCTTCGACCGCCTCCCGCTGCTCCGGGCGCAGCTCCTCGATGCCCAGTCCGCGTCGCGCCAGACGTTCGATGGCGCTTTCGTGTCCCACGGGGCTAGGGCGCCGAGCAGAGCGTCATGTGGGCGACGGCTGCGCCAAGTGGCACACCGGCACTCGTCATCGCCGTCATCGTTCCGGGCCAACCGGAACCGGCTCCGGCGGGGGTGGCGCGGGTCGGTCGTTGCCGGGCTCGGAGCTGTCGTGCCAGCGCCGGGGGCCGATCCGCCGGGCCGACACCGCCCGCCACGGGGCGTGCGTCTCGACCCAGTTGAACGCGCTCCGGCCCAAGGCGTTGAACGGCCCTTCGCTGCGGTGGTCGCCGCGTACGGGTCGGTACAGGTTGTCGTCGTCGTTGGCCGGCTCTTGGGTGCGCTGGCTTCGGAAGCCGAAGCGGAGCAGGGCGGCGTCGAGGATCCGGGGGGAGACGCGCTGGGTGAACAGGAGTGCACCGCCGGCGCCGCCGGCGACCAGGTCACGGGCCGGGTGCTCGGCGGCGTGAAGGATGAGGTTGGCAACGGTTCCCGGTTGGTAGATGGGGGGGATGGGCATGGGCTTGACCCCGAGCTTGGTGCGGGCCTTCTCGAACAATGGGGTGTTGGTCGAGCCGGGCATCACGTTGGTGACCGAGATCGGGACGCCTTCTTGGTGAAGCTCGATCCGCAGGGCCTCGAGAAACCCGTCGATACCGTGCTTGGCCGCGCTGTAGGCGCTGTGGTAAGGAAAGGCGCGACGGGCCTCGATCGACGAGACGTGGACCAGCGCCCCCTGCCCCCGCTCCCGTAGCCAGGGCAGAGCCGCCATCGCCCCGTGAACCTGGCCCAGCAGGTTGACCTCGACCACCCGGCGGAACTCCTCGGGGGTCGTGTCCTCGAACCTGCTGTAGAGCGCGACCGCCGAGCAGTGGGCCCAGGTGTCGAGGCCCCCGTAGTGAGCGGAGGCGTGGGCGGCCACCGAGCGGACCTGTTCGAAGTCGGCGACGTCGGCGACGGTGAACGACGCTCGGCCACCCGCCTGCTCGATCTCGTCGACGAGGGAGGCCAGCGCCTCCTCGTCCCGAGCGGCGACCACGACCCGGGCGCCCGCTCGGGCGGCACGGAGGGCCACCTCGCGGCCGATCCCGCTCGATGCCCCCATCACCACCATCACCTGCTCGGCGACCGGCTTCAGCGCAATCACTTGCACGAGCTACCCGCTCGTTCCATCGCCCACGCCCCCGTCCCGCCAGATTGAGGGGGAGACGCTGCACCGGCGCCCCATGTGTAGCGTGCGACGTGTCCAGGCCCCGCTTCACGGGTACTTCGCCGCCGTACCTGGGCCGGTAGCGAGCGAGCGTGTCTGTTCGCGCCCCGATCCCACCGCCTGACCACCGCTCTTCGAAGGCGCAGCGATGAGGAACACTCTCGGGATCAACGCGATCCAGGACGGGACGAGCGGCGCCGACACCAGTGTCGTGGCCAGCGGGGACCCTCTGTCTGCCGACCTGGGCTCTGCCCCGGCGGTGGCCCCCCTGGCGGAGGCCTGAACGTGGCCGCATACCGGGCGCTGCGCGACCGCGCTCTCGAAGACGACGTTGGCGACCTGCTGCGCCATGACCAACGCCTGCAGCGGGTCGAGGTCGAGGTCAAGGTCGACGGCGCCGTGGTCCACCTTCGAGGGACGGCGCCCACCGTGGAGGAGCGGAGGCTGTTGCGCACGCTGGTGGGGAGGGTGCGCAGCGTCCACGCCGTATGGGACCTGGTGCGGCTTCCCGAGCAGCCGACGCTGCGCATCGTCGACATCGGCTGCGGCTCCAAACCGCAGTACCCCGAAGCGGTCGGCATCGACCGCCTCGTCTCGCCTGCGACCGGCGTGGTGGCCGATCTCGAAGGTGGGCTGCCGCTCGGTCGCCACTGCGTCGACCACCTCTTCGCCATCCACGTGCTCGAGCACGTGCACGAGCCGGTGCACCTGATGAACGAGATCCACCGGGTCCTGCACCCCGAGGGGGTCGTCCACCTGATGGTTCCCCACTGGCGGCACCCGAACGCGGTGGCCGACCCCACCCACGTCCGCTATTTCGGTCCGGAGACGTTCCAGTACTTCTGCCAGGAACGACCATTGGTGTCGTGCTTCTGGCCGCTGTCCGTCTCGGTGTGCGACGACACCGTCTTCGCCGACCTCCGTCCCGCCGGCGGCCAGCAGGTTCCCGGGCCCGACATCCTCGCTCGCTTCTTCCAGTGACGGTCCTCGCCTGAGGACCGTCACGGCGAGGAGGTCGGCACCCGGCCGCACGAATGGAGTTGTGGGGGTGTCGACCTTGGTGGGTAGGGGCTCGGACATGACCGATACCGGCGATGCCCTGCCTCCCGAGGAGCCATTTCCCAGCGAGAACGTCTCGGACGAGGCCGACGAGCGCGACGACAGCCTGATCGGCCGGATGCGCCACACCGGCGTCGGCGTCGAAGACCCGCACATCGTGGGGGACGTGGGGCCCACTGACATCCCTCCGGGAGTCGATCCCGACTCGGCCGCCGAGCACGGCGACCGGTAAGGCCTTCGGCACCGATTCGTCTGCAGCCGGCGCCGTCTCGCGCCCTCGCCGGGCGTGGAAGGTGAGGTAACCGCCTCAGGGCGCGCCGAGGAACCACATGACGGCGTCGGCAGCGAGATCGCCGGGAACGACGTGGTCGCCCTCGAACTCGTGGTAGCGCACCTCGTAGCCGGCCCGCTCCAGCATCGGCACCAGCCTCCGACTGGTGGAAGCGATGGGCAGGATGCCGTCGTTGGTTCCGTGGGTGACGAAGAACGACGGCGAGCCCTCGCCATCGCCGGGGACCCAGAACCCGGGGGAAAAGGCGATGACGTGGCCGAACAGATCGCCGTTGATGGCTCCGACGGAAAGGGCGTAGGAGGCACCGTCGGAGAACCCGCCGACGGCGAGATGCTCGGGATCGACGAGGTAGCGGTCGAAGACGTGGCGAAGGGACGCGTCGATGAGGGCGACGTCGGGCCCGTAGCGACGGACCAACAGGTCCCAGGTGGGCCCACGCGACTTGGGGGCCAGCAGGATCAACCCCGTTTCGTCGGCAAACGGTCGGAGCAGGGCGAGCCCGTCCTCGGCGGTGCCGCCGGCACCGTGGAACATCACCGCCAGGGGTGACGGCCGGTCCCCACGATGGCCCTCCGGTACGTAGACCAGTGCGGTGCCCTCGTTCAGGTCGAGGCGCTGCACTCCCGTCGATGCCGACGGCAGTGCCTCGAGCGGGCGGGGACGGGCGGTGAGGCGCCCATCGGCTGCGGCTTCACCCATCGGTCGAGCTCCGTCGAGCGGCTCGCTTCCCAGACCGATCCCATCCGAGCGACAGGACACCACCAAGGGCAGCGTGGTGAGGCCGAACAGGAAGCGGCGGCGGGGGAGCGACCGGTCCCGAGCCTCGGTCAGCGCGTGCCCGGGTCGCCGGGCCCGTCGGCCATGCCCAGCGGTCGGTTCCGTCACTGTCCGGCACGCTCAGCGCCGGAGCCATCGACCGGAGCACCGCCGCCGCCCCCACCCGTCACCGCCTCCTCTGGCGCCCATCGTCGGTCATCACTCACCTCGACGCGGCCGCGCAGTGGCGCCGCCAGCTGGCGAGCCCGCCGCTCCGCTTCCTCGGCGGTGGGGAACGTCCCCAGCGGAGGCTCGAGATCATCTTGCCGGATCACCCAGTTGCCACCGTGGGGCTCGACCCGCAGCGTCGTCTCACCCTCCACCCCGCTCCCTTTACCCACCACCTCACCGAACCACCGCAGAAGAGCCGGCCCAGACACTCCAGCCCGCCACTCGCGGTCGCCCGTTCTGCCTCACTTCCTCGGGCAGCAGCGGGGGGACTCGCCCACGCCGCGAACGGCAGGTCGAGGACCGAGCCGGAAGGCGCTTCGAGCCCCTCCGGCTGCTCGCCCCGGGCGCCGCCGCCGGGGTCCGGTAGGAGGCCACTCGAGGATGAGCCCAGACGGCTGAGCCGCCGATCGGTGACGAAGCTCGCCCTTCCATTTTCGCGGCCGACGGTTTACGATGAGTCAGCGCCTCTTCAGACCTCGGCGGCGCCGCATTCTTCGACCCCAGGATGTGCAGCATGCCGAGCAACCGTCCGCACCAGGCGGGACTGGCTCCTGCCCACATCGCTCCAGACTTCCCAGCGTTCCTGTCTGCCCCTCAGCACGTCGGCGTTCCTGCTCCGTCACGACCGAGCCCCTCCAGGGATCGGGAGTGGCTCGAGGTGGAGGTCGCCCTCGTCGGCGATCATCCAACCGTCGTCCTGTCGGGCGAGCTCGACATGGCGAGCGCTCCGTTGCTCCGGCGACACCTCGAGCCGGTGGTGGCGAGGGGTGGCGACGTCGTGATCGATCTGGCCGGTGTGGACTTCCTGGGCTGCGCCGGCCTCGCCGTCTTGATGGATGCAGCCCGAGGGCTGGCCGAGCGGGGTGGCCGGCTCCGGCTGCGGTCCGCCCGCCCCATCATCGCGACGACCATCGCCATCCTTGGTCTCGAAGACGTCTTGGGCATGGCCGCGTGAGCCCTCCGATCTCGGTCGGGGACGCCCTCTCCGGTCACGCTGACCGATCGTCGGAGGTTCCCGCCACCAGCCCCGACCGGACCGCCGTCGAGGTGCGCCAGCACGCCGTCGGGGTGGCGATCGTGGTGCTGCGAGGGCTGGAGGACGCCGAGGTGCTCGCCAGCGCTGCGGCCGAGCTCCGCTCCCTCGCCCTGCCAGAGCGAGTCGTCGTCGATCTCAGCGAGGTCACCCTCGTGGATCCTGACGTCATCAAAGTGCTGGCCAGCACCCTGCTCGGCACGAGTGAGAGGGCCGCCAGCTGTTCCTGGTGTGTCGCCGCCTGAGCGGCCGGCGCTTGCTGCGCGAGTGGTCGGGCGACACCATCCAGGTGTTCCGCAAGACGGTCGACGCCCTGAGGACACTCGTCCTCCAGGAGGACCGACGTAGCGAGCAGCCGGCGACGCCTGGGCGCGAGGCCTGGCGTTCGGCGCGGTTCAAACGGAGGGTCACCACCGCCCTACGTGCTTGACGACCGGGCGCCCGGGAGGACGCCGTCGGTCCGGGCTCCGGGCCCCTTGCCCCCGCTCGACCATCCCCGGGCCCCGGCCGGGGTACCTAGAGCTCGTGGGCCCGGGCACGGACGTCGACGTCGGCCAGGAGCGGCCAGCCGAGGGGTCACCACCGCCCGCCGTCTCCGTCCTCGGGTCGGGCTCGGCGCGGCGGGATCTCCTGGCGCGAGCGCCGACCGAGCGCGCGCGCGTTGCCGCCGACCTCGAGCAGCGCATGGACGCTCCCGTCGCCGCCCTCGGAGCCGTCTTCGTGCTCGTCGTCCTGGCCGAGAACCTGGCCGATCCCCGAGGCAAGCTCGGAGCGGCGCTGACGGTCGCCGGGTGGCTGCTGTGGGGCGTCTTCGCCTTCGAGTTCGCGCTGCGCATGGTGATCGCATCGTCCACCTGGGGCTTCCTGCGACGGAACTGGTGGCAGCTGGCCTTCCTCGTGCTGCCCCTCCTGCGCTTTGCTCGGGTGCTCGCCCGGCTACGGCTCGCCCGCATCGGTCGCATGGGGCGGGTCATGTCCTCGGCGGTACGCGGTACCCGAACGGCAGCCGTGACGCTGTCGAGCCGCGTCTGGCTGGCGGCGGCCACGGCCATCGCCATCCTCGCCGCCAGCCAGATCCTCTACGGGACCGGCGCCTTCGACCGGTACGGCGAGGCGCTGCACACGGTGGCCCTGGCGAAGATCACCGGCGAGCCGCTCGGCCGCGACGGTGCCGCCGGCATGCTCGGGGCGTTCTTCTTGCAGCGGAGCGGCGAGCAGAACGTTGATGACGTCGGGCCGGTCTCGGCCCCTGCACGGAGGAGGACACATGGCCGGTGACGAGGAGGTGCTCGGTGGGCCGGGCGCGCCCGAACACGACGCCCGCCAGGAGGAGCTCATGGCCGAGGGAGCGAGTGCGGCGGCGACGGAGACGCCCACGGCTGCCCTCGCTCCAGATCTCGAGGATGAGGACGACGGCGACTGACCACCCTTCGCTGGTGATCGGCCGTCGAACCTGCCGCTCTACCTGCCGGCGACGCAGGTAGGCCTGGCGACTTCGTCGCCGGCCCTTTCGACCAGCTCCTGGTGGTCGTCGGGCCGGGGCGGCTCCTTCGCCCGGCGGAGCTCGCCGCGAACAGGAGTGGTTACTATTTCAGGAATGGCCTCGGCGCTCGACCGCAGATCGAGGTCCGCTGCCGTCGTCCTGCTCGCTTCGCTTCTCGCGCTCCTCGCCGCCTGCGGTGGGGGCGGGGCACCGCGGTCAGGGCCGGCGGCGGGAGCCTCGGGCGGCGAGGGCGTCTCCGTCGTCGCCGCCGTCTATCCCCTGGCCTGGCTCGCCGACCGCATCGCCCCCGACGCCGAGGTGTCACTGCTGAACGCCGGAGGCCCCGAAGCCCACGACCTGGAGATCACACCGAGCCAGCGGGAGGCCATCGAGACCGCTGACGTGGTGCTGTTCGTGGGCGACATCGGCTACCAGCCTCAGGTGGAGCAGGCCGTGCAGTCAGCCGAGGGTCAGGTCGTCTCCCTCACCGAGGTGGCCGGCCCCGATCGCCTGCTCGAGCCCGTCGGCGGGGCGCACGGCGACGAGGGGGACGAGCACAGGGGAGACGAACGTGCGACGGTCGATCCCCACATCTGGTTCGACCCCGACGTGATGGCCGACGCTGCCGTGCGCACCGGCGAGGCGTTCTCGGCTGCCCATCCCGACGACGCCACCATCTATCGGGAGAACGCCCGGGAGCTGAGCGAGGCGCTGGTCGATCTCGAGGGCGAGCTCGAAAGGACCCTCGGCGGTGGGTGCCGCCACCGTGAAGCGGTCGTGAGCCACCAGGCCTACCGCTACCTCCTGGAGCCCTTCGGTGTAGAGCAGCACGGCGTGACCGGGATCGATCCCTCCGCCGGTGCTTCCAGCACCGCCCTGGCCGAGTTGGTGGAAGAGGTCGAGCGCGAAGGGTTCGAACACGTGCTGACCGAGCCCGTGGAGGGGAGGCAGGGCGCGGAGACGGTGGCCCGTGAAGCCGACGTCGCCTTGCTGGAGATCTCGCCGCTCGACGCCGTCACCGCTGATCAAGCCCGAAGGGGCTTCATCGACCTCGTTCGTGACCAGGCGGCGCGCTTCGCCACCGCCCTCGGCTGCTGACGTGCCGGTCCTCGAACCGACCTCGCCGGCGTTGGAGCTTGACGCCGTCAGCTTCGCCTACCGGCGGGTGCCGGTGTTGCGGGAGGTGTCGCTTCGCGTCAGCGAGGGCGAGTTCGTGGCGGTGGTCGGGGCCAACGGCTCGGGGAAGACGACGCTGATGAAGCTCAGCTTGGGGTTGCTTGGGGCGACCTCAGGGCGAGTGCGGTTGTTCGGGACCCCGCTCGAACGGTTCCGCCGTTGGGACAAGGTCGGGTACGTCCCCCAGCGGGCGGTGTCGGCGTTCGCCCTGCCGGTGAGCGTCGACGAGGTGGTGAAGAGCGGACTGGCGGCCAAGGCTCGTCGGTTCGGGGGTCGACGACCCGAGGAGACGGCGCGCATCGAGCACGTGGTGGAGGTGCTGGGGCTGGTCGGATATCGGCAGCGCCGGATGGCAGAGCTGTCGGGGGGCCAGCAGCAGCGAGCGCTCATCGCCCGGGCGCTGGTTACTGCCCCGAGGCTCCTGGTCATGGACGAGCCCACCGCCGGTGTCGACGGTGACGCTCGCGGGGTGCTTCGAGACGCGCTCGAGCACCTCGTCACCGCCGAGGGGATGGCCGTGGTCTACGTCAGCCATGACCCCGAGGGCTTCGCCGGATTGGCGCACCGGGTCGTGGAGATCGAAGGTGGCCAGGCTCGGGTCGGTCATCCAGGCGCCGCCCAGCGCCCAGTGGTTGCACCCGCCCAATGAATCCGTTCGCCCTCGAGTTCATGCAGCGGGCCTTCGTGGCGTGTGCCGTGATCGCGGCCGTTGCTCCGCTGGTGGGCAGCTTCATCGTCCAGCGGGGTCAGTCGCTGGTGGGCGACGGCATGGGCCATGTCGCCTTCGCCGGCGTCGGACTCGCCTTCCTGCTCGGGGCCGACCCGGTCGTGGGCGCCCTCGCCTTCACCGCGCTGGCCGGGGTGCTGCTGGTGCGGATGGGCCGGGCCGGCCTGGCCGGCGACCTCGCCATCGCCTTGATCTTCTACGGGGGCATCGCCCTGGGCTACTTGTTCTCGGCCCGGGCCAACGCCGGCCAGACCCGACTCGTGGGCCTGTTGTTCGGGAGCCCCCTGAACCTCACGTGGCCTCAGGTCGGGGTCATCGTGGCCCTCGCCGCCGCCGTGGTGGTCGTCACCGTGGCGCTGTACCCGAGGCTGGTGGCGCTCGCCTTCGACGAGCAGGCGGCCCGGGTGGCAGGCGTGCCCACCGATCGCATGGTCATGGCCCTGACCTTGATGGTGGCGCTGGTCGTGGTCGGGGGTATGTCGTCGATCGGCTTGCTGCTGATCTCGGCCATGATGGTCGTGCCCGTCGCCGCCGCCGCTCAGGTGGCTTCGAGCTACCGCTCGACTTTGTGGCTGGCCTCGGGTGCCGGAGCCGCCAGCGCCGTCGGCGGGCTGCTGGCATCGCACTACGGCGACGTCGCCCCCGGTTCTGCCATCGTGCTCGTGGCCATGGCGTGCTATCTCGTCGCCACCGGATGGCGGTCGCTCCTGCGCCGTACCCAGTCGGTGGAAGCGTTGACCGGGGGCGGTTGAGCGAGGGCGTCAGCGGGCGTCGCTGAGCAACGCCCTCGCTGCCTGGCGCCCGGGCGTACCGGCGATCCCGCCGGTGGGGTTGGTGCCGGCACCGGAGATGTAGAGCCCGTCGATCGGGGTGCGCCAACTGCCCAGCCTCCGTGTCGGCCGGAACGGCCCGAGCTGGTCGAGGGCGATGTCGAGATGCATGGGGTGGGCGCCGGGCCAGCGCCCCTCACGCTCCATCTCGTCGGGGGTGAACCGGGCGATGCCGCGGATCGAGCGAGCAAAGCCCGGGGCCCGAGCCTCGACGATCTCCAGACTGCGATCGACCAGCTCCTCGGCCCGCGCCGGCCAGCCGCCCTCCACCCTGGAGGGGGCGGCGGGGCACGCGAGGTAGACGGTGTGGTGGCCCGGGGGAGCGAGGCGGTCGTCCAGGGCGGACGCGGTGAAGGCGTAGAGAGGCAAGGGATCGGGGAGGCGACCGGCCTCGGCCTGGCCCCAGGCGCTGGAGAGAACATCGAGGCGGTCGACGAAGCTCTGCAGGCCGTTCCAGTCACCGGCGGCGCTGTTGGCATAGGGCGGCAGCGCATCGGTGGCCACGTGGACGACGGCTTGGACCACGTTGGACCGGCGGGCAGCCGCCAGGTCGGCCCCGGCCTCGCCGGCGAGGGGTGGATCGAGCAGCCCCAGCAACGCCACCTTGGGATCGATGGCGGTGACCACCGAACGGGCAGCGATGCGCTCGCCGCCTTGGAGCGCCACCGCCTGCACCCGGCCGCTCCCGGTCTCGATGCGCTCGACGGGTGCCGAGCAGCGCAGCTCGCCCCCGAGCGCCGCCAGGCGCCTCACCAGGGCGTCGATGAGTGACTGGGCGCCTCCGCGGGCGTGCCACTGGCCAGACAGGTGGTAGGCAGCCTGCCAGAAGGCGAAGAGCGCACCGCCCGGTGTCGTCGGGCCCACTCCGGCGTGGGCGGCGAAGGCGGCGACCGGCTCGCGGGTCAGGTCCGACTCGAGCCAGCGTCGTAGCAGAGGGTCATAGGGGCCGATGACGTCTCGGACGGTCGTGAGCGGTTGGTGGCGCAGCGAGCGCACGACGTCGAGGAGCCGCCGGGGGAGCACCTTTGGCGACACGTCCCCACGGATGGCGGGCAGGACCGCCCGGATGACGGGTATGGCCTTGCCCATGAACCGCTGGTACTCGGCGGCCTCGCCGGGGTCCTCCTCGGCGATGGAGGCCACGGTGGCCTCGATCGAGCGGTGGAAGCGCACGCGGCGCCCGTCGGCGTGCACGGCGACGGAGAACGGGTCCATCTCCTGGTACACGAGGCCGACGCCGGCCAGGTCGAGCTCGTCGGGGATGGCGGGTCATGTTGATGATGTTGTGGGCCGCCGAGTGCACGTCGAAGTGGTAGCCGGGCACCGTCTCTTCGGTGCGCGAGCCCCCGCCCGGGCGGTCGAGCTGCTCGAGCACCACCACTTGGCGGCCGGCGCGGGCCAGGTAGCAGGCGGCGACGAGCCCGTTGTGGCCGGCGCCGACCACGACGTCGCTCCCCCCAGAGGCGCTCATCCGGACGCCAGGGTCAGCGTCCGTTCACCGAGAAGTGCATGTAGTCCTTGCTGGAGCGCCATGCACCCCCCCAGCCCCACCCCAGCTCGGCGAACGCCTCGGTGACCACGTCGCCGGCCACGATCATGCCGGGGCGGGCGGGGGTGCGGTCCCGGTAGGCCGAGGCCAGCTCCGGAAGCACCAGCTCCCCCTTCAGGTAGGGGTTGTGAAAGGGGTTGATGTCGACCGCCCGGCCGTAGGCGTGCTCGGACCACGACGACGTGCCTCGCGAACGCCGGCACACGAACGCGCCCGTGTTGTTGCCGTCTCCCGTAGGGCGGGCGTCGAGCTCGTCGGCTCGGGTGATGCGCATCTCCTCGATCGGGAAGCGCTCCTCGTACAGCCGCCGGAACACGCCGACGACCTCGTCGGCGACGTCGGCGTGCACGATCAGCTCACCGGTGTGGGCACGGGCATCGAAGCCCCAGAAGCTGACGGTGAGGTAGCGGAGGTCGTCGAGCGCCACCGGACAGGCCGAGTGCCAGGTGGATCGGGCGACGACGTCGTGGGGAACCGGGACGACGGCCGAGGCGAAGCGAGCGTCGGGCGGGGGTACCAAGCCGTCGATGGTCACGAGCTGACGATCCTGCAGCTCCGGAGGGGTCGGCTGCACCTCGCCGAAGCCGTCGGGGCGGAGCGGCAAGGGCCGGGTACCCAACCAGTCAGGGCGAGGAGCGCCGGCTTGCCCGGTGTCGAGGCCGGGGTCGGGAGCAGGGGCGGGAAGGGCGCCGGGGACCACGGGGGCGGGCGCGGGGGCGGGGGCGGGGGCGGGGGCGGTGGCCGGGGCGATATCACCGCCAGGAGCGGTGGCCGGACCGAGGTCGACGCCGCCGGTGGGATCACCGCACGCGGCGATGGCCAGCGCCGCAGCGCCGGCCAGGGTCACGATACGCCGCGAGGCGCGGTGGCCTGAGCAGCGGGTCCACGCCGCCGGGAGCGGGGCCGGACCATGCCCTTGCCCTCGCCGGGGAAGCGGGCCAGGCAGGAGGGGCGTTCGTGCCGGCGCGACCAGTGGGGTGAGAGGTGCCCTTGGGCGGCCGTTTTGCACCAGGAAAGGGTAACCACGGGGGCGGCTCGTCCAGATGTCACCCTTGCGGGCCGAGCCGGCGGGCTGGCACGGTTGGGCCGGTGGCGCCTCGAACGGCCAAGCGGCGGATCCGCCCCACCGTGGTGGCCTTCCTGGCCCGGGAGGCCGACGAAGAGGCGTTGTGGGCCAGCGGGTGGTCACCCGCCCTGGAGGCGACCCGGTGGTACGCGGCCTACGCCGGTGGGCGGCGCAACGAGCCCTACCGGATGCCGGGACCGGGTGGCGCGTTCACCCGGTACCGCGGTGACCATCCCGAGCGGCTCTACCGGCTCGACCACGAGGGCGGGTGGCTCCTCGACCCCGAGGCCGGGCGCTGGCAGTCCCACGACGGCCCGGTGCGGCTCCACGTCCTCGAACAGCTCACGCCCGACGAAGTGGACGCGCTCTACGAGCTCGACGACTGGGGTGGCTGGTACTTCGACTACGGGATAGGTGCGTGGACCAGGACCCAGGCTCCACTGGTGTCGTACTACCTGGCCGAGCTCGTGCTGAACGAGGTCGACGTCGTCGAGGCGGCCCGGGTGGCAACTGCCCTGGGATGTCCCGCAGCGGTCGAGGGCTGAGCGCGTGCCTGCGGCACGGTCGCTCCCGCCCGTCAGTCGAGCGCCGACGCCAACCAGGTGCCGAGGGCGACGGCGCCGGCGCCGGCACCGGCGAGAGCCAGGCGGGGCAGCCGGGGCAGGTGGGGCCAAGCGGCGATCACCGCACCGAGGTCGACCGCATCGGCCACGGCACCGTCGACCACGTGCCGGCGCACCGGGGCGCCCTGCCCGAGGGCCTGGACCACGCGCCACCCCACCAGGAGGTCGCGTATGCCGGCAGCCCGGGTGATGAGCTCGATCCCGGGGCGACGGGCGGCCGGTCCTGCCCACGCGCTGATCACCCCGGGGGCGAGGACCAGCGTGGCGCCGATCGCGACGCGACCCAGGCCCAGGAGACGGGCGAGCGCACGGGGATCGCCGGCTCGACCGACGATGCCGACGGGTTGCCGGGGCGCCAAGGCCCCGGGGTCAGACGACGGTGACGTTCTGGGCCTGATCGCCCTTGGGGCCCTGGGTCACCTCGAACTCGACGGCCTGGCCCTCCTCGAGGGACCGGTAGCCCGAGCCGTTGATGGCGGTGTAGTGGACGAAGAGGTCGGAGCCGCCCTCGCGCTGGATGAAGCCGTAGCCCTTCTCGGCGTTGAACCACTTCACGGTACCGGTTGCCACAACCGATCCCCCTTGTTACTCGATGGGGTCGGCCTGTCGCACGTACCCACTTGACGCAGGCAACGCTAGCACTGGCTGGCGGATCTGTCAGCAGGCGGACGGGACCTCAGGCCGTGAGCACCACCGAGGCCACGAGGAGGCTCAACACCGCGGCGTTGTAGGACAGGTGGGCCAGCGTGGCCTCCCGAAGAGCAACCGGGCGCCCGCCCCGGCGAAAGCCCCACAGGTACACCGCGGTGAACCACCAGCCGCCGACCGACAGGGCCAGGGCCCCGCCGATGGGAATGCCGACGATGGCGTGGACGGCGCCGAAGGCCACCCCCTGCAGGATTCGCCGGCTCGTCGACCACCCCTCGGCACCCAGGCGGAACGCCCGCTCCTCGGCGGCGGCGAACAGCGGTAGCCCGGGGACGAGCAGCACCACGAAGGCCAGGGGCAGGAGCACCTCGAGGGCGGTACCCGCCGCACGTTCGGTGCTGCCCGTCACCACATTGCCCTGTCCGCCGATAGCGGACCACCAGCCGAAGTCGAGCCCGGGGACCCCGAGTAGGACGTAGGCGCTGGTGGCCACCGCCGCCACCACGAAGGGCACCGGGAGCACGTGGCGGAGCCGGATGCCCCGCCACAAGGAGAGGACCTCGCGCCGCAGCGGTGGTCGCACCGCTCGCCGGGCGACGGCGACCAGGCGTAGGCCGACGAACGCGAGCACGGCGAAGGTCACCGCGTCGAGCGGGCTCAGCGAGGGCACCCGCACTACCCTGCCAGCCGACCATGGCCGCCGTGCGTCGCCGACTTCTGATCTCGGGCCGGGTCCAGGGGGTCTTCTTCCGGGCCGGCGCCCAGCGCCACGCCGAGCGGGCGGGGCTCGCCGGGTGGGCCCGAAACCTGGGCGACGGCCGGGTGGAGGTGGTCGTGGAGGGCGAACCGGACGCCGTCGAGGCCCTGGAACGATGGTGTCACCGGGGCCCGCCCGCTGCCTCCGTGGCCGGAGTGGAGGCCACCGAGGAGCCACCGGAGGGGCTGGCGTCCTTCGTCATCCGCTGAGCGCCCGGTAGCGTGTCCTCATGATCTCGCCGGGATCCACCGCTCCGGGTTTCGACCTTCCGGCCAGCGGCTCGGGCCTCGATCGACTCGGTCTCGACGAGCTGACCCGGTCGGGCCCGGCGCTGCTCGCGTTCTTCAAGACCAGCTGTCCGGTGTGCAAGCTGTCGTTCCCGCTGTGGGGGGAGCTCGCCAACCGCTACGGACACGTCGTCAATGTGGCCGCCGTGTCGCAGGACCCGGCGGCCGCGGCCCGGCCCTGGCTCGACGAGCTCGGCTTCGAAGCTCCCGCCCTCGACGACAGCGACGGCTACGGCGTCTCCGCCGCCTACGGGATCGAGACCGTGCCCACGCTGGTGCTGGTCGACAAGGCGGGCGAGGTGGTGGCCACCAGCCAAGGCTGGGACCGGGAGCGAGCCAACGCCTGGGACGCCGACCTCGCCGAGCTCAGCGGCCTTCCCAGCCCCGGTCCCCTCAGCACCGTGGGCGACGGGAGGCCGGCGTTCCGTCCCGGCTGAACCGCCCGCAACCGCCGCTGAGTTCAGCGGCTCGTACCGTTTCGCTCCGGCTGGGGTCCGCCACCAAGCTGGGGAGACCTCGGTGGCGCCCGGTTGGCGGGCGGCGGGGGCCGGGTTCACCGCCGCCGCCGCCGGTCGGGCCCGCCTCGGTGTCGGGCAGACTCGGGCTCGTGCTCCGCCGCCCGCTCCGCCCCCTGGTCCGACTGCGGGGGCTGCTCGGGCCCGACGCCGCCGGTGCTCGCCAGAGCCTCACCGCCCTCGCCCTCAGCACGCTCACCAGCCTGGCCGCCGGAGCGGCGCTCGGGGCCATCACCGGCACGCTCGAACGTCTCCCCGGGCTGTTGGTGATGGTCCCGGCGTCGATCGGCATGCGAGGCAACATCTTCGGGGCGTTGGGGAGCCGGCTGAGCACGGCCATCCACACCGGCACCTTCGGCCTGTCCCGACGAGTCGACACCGTAGTCGGCCAGAACGTCCTCGCCTCGGCCGTGCTCACCGTTGTCACCGCGGTGGCGCTGGCGGTTCTGGCCAAGACGGTGGCGGTGGCGCTGGGGTTGCCGGAGACGGTCTCGGTGCTCGACCTGGTCGTGATCTCGGTGCTGGGGGCGTTGCTGTCGTCGGGCGTGGTGCTGGTGTTCAGCCTGACGCTGGCTTCCGGCGCGGTCCGCTACGGCTGGGATCTCGACAACGTGAACGCTCCGCTGGTGGCCTCGATCGGAGACGTGGTTGGCCTACCGTCGCTGTGGGTGGCCAGCTTGGTGGTGGGCTTCGGGGTGGTGGCAGACATCATCAGCCTCGGCCTCGTGGTGCTGACGGTCGTCGCCCTGGTCGTCAGCCTGCGTTCCCCGCTGGCCCTGCTGGTGCGCATCCTGCGCGAGTCGATCCCCATCTTGTTCCTGGCAGGATTGGTCAGCACCCTCGCCGGCGTCGCCATCGAGAAGCGCCTGACGACCTTCACCGCCCTGCCTGCCCTGCTCGTCCTCTTGCCCGGCCACCTGAGCACCGCCGGCGCCCTCGGCGGGGTACTGGCCAACCGCCTCTCCAGCAAGATCCACCTCGGCGTGGTCCAGCTGACCAGCCTGCCCGGCCGGGAGGCCCGTACCGACATCATCTTCGTGGTGGTCCTGGCCGTGCCCGTGTTCGCCCTCAACGCCGCCGTGGCCGACGTCGCCGCCCGGCTCATCGGCGTGGCCAGCCCCGGGCTGTGGACACTGGTGGCGGCGTCGCTCACCGGTGGGCTCATGGCCGTGGCCTTCTCCGTGCTGATCGCCTACTACGGGACGGTGGCGGCCGTGCGCCTGGGCCTCGATCCCGACACCTACGGCGTGCCCATGGTGTCGTCGTCCATCGACCTGTTCGGCGCGTTCTCGCTCATCTTCGCCATCGTCGCCCTGGGCATCGTGTGAGGGGCAACAGCACTAGCCTGGGAGCTGCGGTGGAAGAGCGACCTCGCAACCTGCGAACCATGATCCCGGAGGCCAAGGACTCCTGCGAGCTCATGATCGACCTGGCCTATGCCTCGGTCTACTTCAACGACCCGCAGATGGCCGACGAGGTGGGCGAGCTCGAGGGCCGGCTCAACGACTTGATCCATGACATGCGGACGGTCTGCGTTCTCGCTGCCCGGTCTCCCCGGGACGCCGACGCCATGGCGTCGGTGCTCCAGGTCGTCTCCGCCATCGAGCGCATGGGCAACGCCGCGGTCGACATCTCCCGGATCGTGACCCACCGGGTCGGCATCCCCCGAGAGCTGGTCGCCGACCTCTCCCGGGCCGAGGAGGTGAGCCACCGGGTCCCGCTGCGGGAGGGGTCGCACTTCGCCCACCGGGTGCTGTCCGATTTCGAGCTGCCGGTCGCCGTCGGCATGCGTGTGGTGGCCATCCACCGCGAGCGCGACTGGATCACCGACGTCGGCGGGGACGAAGTCCTCCTTCCTCGCGACGTCCTGTTCCTGCACGGCTCACCGGCGGGCATACCTCGGCTGCGCCAGCTGGCCGGAGCCCCCTCGTGGGAGCCACCGGAGCTGGAGGAGGCTCCGACCACCACCGACCTCGACCGGGCCATCGACGTGTTGGTGGAGATGAAAAACCTCTCCACCACCTGCGTCGGGCTGGCCTGGTCGGCGCTGGTGCTGCGCGACCTCGGCCTCGCCGCCGAGGTCAGCCACCTCGAGGACCGTCTCGACGAGATGAAGGAGCGGCTGGAGACCTGGGTGCTGCGCTCGGCGGCGGGGGCCGCCGATCCCTCGCCCCTGCGGGGCCTGCTCCACCTCTCCCAGGCCGCCGAGGACCTCGGCGACGCCGCCCAGCAGATGGTCTGGCTCATCGAGAAGCAGGAGGAGGTGCACCCGGTGCTGTCGCTCGCGCTGGGCGACGCCGACGAGGTGCTGGTCCGCCTGCCGGTGGGCGATGGCAGCCGGGTCGAGCACCGGAGCCTGGCCCAGCTGCACCTCGACATCGACCCCGGCTTCCACGTGCTGGCCATTCGCCGGGGGGGCCGCTACGTGTACCGACCAGGGGGTGCCGAGGTCCTCAGGGCTGGCGACGAGCTGATCGCCAGTGGTCCGGGCGAGGGCGAGCGGACCCTGGCGGAGCTGTGCGGGTGGGTGCTGGTCGACGACGACGAGACCGGCGAAGACCGCCTGGTGCCCGTGGGTCGCTCCGAGCGCTGACCTTTCTCGAGGCGGAGCTCAGAGCCAATCGCGGCGCTTGGAGAGCCTGTAGCCCACGGTGGTGACGACCACCATGAGCCCCAAGGCGAAGGGGTAGCCGAAGCGCCACTTCAGCTCGGGCATGTTCTCGAAGTTCATGCCGTAGATGCCGGCGATCAGCGTGGAGCCGAGGAGGATGGCGCCCCAGGACGTCACCCGCTTCATCGCCTGGTTCATCCGGTTCGACATCATGGCCAGGTGGGCGTCGACGGCGTTGCTGACCAGCTCTCGTTGGCTGTCGATCCCGTCGATCGCCCGCACGACGTGGTCGGAGACGTCCTGGAGGTGCAAGGCGGTGACCTCGTCGACCCAGGCCAGCTCGCCCCGCCGCAGCGTCACGACCACGTCCCGCAGTGGCATTACGACCCGGCGGAACTCCACCAGTCTTCGCCGGAGCTCGAGGAGCTCGCTTTGCACGGCCCGGTCGTTACCCGACTGCTCGGTGAGGATCGACGCCTCGAACGCTTCGACGCGATCCTCGAAGGCATCGTTGGCCTGGAAGTAGCCGTCGACCAGCTCGTCGAGCACGGTGTAGACGAGGTGGCCCAGGCTCACCTGGATACCGCTCCGGTCGATCCGTGCCCGCACGGCGTCGAGCTCCCAGGCTTGGCCGTCACCGTTGCGTTCCCGCACGCTGATCAGCCAGTTGGGCCCGACGAACAGGTCGACCTCGGCCAGGTCCTTGCTGTAGGCCACCAGGAAGGCGTGGGTGGGGTACTGCTCGAGCTTGGGCCGTTGCCCGTGCTTGCGGGCGTCCTCGATGGCCAACGGGTGGAGCTCGAACTCCTCCCGTAGGCATTCGAGCTCGTCGTCACTGGGGTCGATGAGGTCGACCCACACCACGGTGTCGTCGGCTTTGATCACCACCGAGATCTCCCCGGGGTCGTCGAGGCCCCTCGATCCGTCCCGGTCGTAGACGGAGACGGTGGTGGTCACCGCGGGACCGGCCCGCTGGCGCCCGTGGGGGTGCCACGAAGCCCGCCTGCGGAGTCGCCTGGAAGCCCGTCCTTGGCCAGCTCGAGCGCTCCGGCGAGGGTGCCCAGCAGCCCGCCGGCGTCGGCGGGGAGGAAGATCTTGGTGGCCTGCCCGGCGGCGACGTGGCGAAGCGCCTCGAAGTACTTGAGGGCCAGCACGTCCGGGGTGGCGCCACCCTCGTGGATGGCAAAGAACACGCTGCGGATGGCCTCGGCCTCACCTTCCGCCACGGTCAGCTGGCGGAACTTCTCGGCCTCGGCGACGGCCCGGGTGGCTTCGGCCTCGCCCTGGGCATCGAGGATGTTGCGCTGCTTGCGCCCCTCGGCCTCGAGGATCGACGCTGCCTTCTCGCCCTCGGCCCGGGTGATGGCCGCTTCGCGAGCGCCCTGGGCCTCGGTGACCACGGCCCGGCGGGTGCGTTCGGCCTTCATGACCTCGTGCATCGCCGACATGACGTCGGGTGGGGGATCCACGCGTTGGATCTCGACCCGAACCACCCGTACCCCCCAGTTGTCGGTGGCGTCGTCGAGGATGGTGCGCAGCGAGGAGTTGATCTTGTCGCGAGACGTCAGGGCCTCGTCGAGCTGGAGATCGCCCACCACATTGCGCAGGTTGGTCTGGGCCAGCTTGGTGATGGCGAGGATGAAGTTCCCGACGTTGTAGACCAGGCGCTTGGGGTCGGTGGCTTCGTAGAAGACCACGGCGTCGACCGAGGTCACCACGTTGTCCGAGGTGATGACCTCCTGAGGCGGGACATCGATCACCTGCTCTCGCATGTCGACGGGGGTGATCCGGTCGATGCCGGGGATGATGAGGCGCAATCCCGGGTCGACGGTCTGCTTGTACTTGCCCAACCGCTCGACCAGCGCCCGCTGGTAGGGCCGCACGATCTTGATGCCCGAGGCGACGAAGACCACCACGACCAGGGCGAGGACGGCGAGGACGATCACGACGGTGGGCATGAGGCTCCTAGTCCAGAGTGGCGTCGTCGGGGATGCTCGGGGCACTGGTGCCGGTCGGTCGGGGAAGCTGGCCGGCGGGCCAGACCACCAGGCGGGTGCCGACCACGTCGACCACCTTGACCGAGCTGCCCGGCCCGACGGCAGCGCCGTCGAGGCTCTCTGCCCGCCAACGCTGCCCGCCGAGACGAACCACGCCAGTCTCGTGCGCCCCGGCGGGGATCGCCTCGAGGACGGTCGCCGTCTGGCCGATCCAGCGCCGGGCGCCGATGCCCTCCACCGGAGAGGCGGTGTCGAGGCGGCGCGCCAGTGGTCGGGTGGCGAGGACCCCGGCGACGGAGACGACGACGAACACGAGCCACTCGATGGCGACGCCGACGCCGGCGAAGGCCAGGATGGCCGCTGCCGCTCCTCCGAGAGCGAAGGGCAGGAGGAAGAACGCCCCCGCCGTCGCCATCTCGCCCACCGCCGCGCCGGCGCTGAGGGCCAGCCAGACCCAGCGCCACAACTCGGGCGAGTCCATGGCACCAGGGTAGCGGGGCGCCTCGTCGGCCCAGGCTCGCCGGCTCCGCCCACGCCGGGCAGGCGCCAGACACCCGGGTCCTGCCCGATACCTTGGTGGCGATGTCGCCGCCAACCGACCACCTCGACCAGCTGTGCCTGATGACGGTGCACGCCCACCCTGACGACGAGGCCTCGAAGGGCGCCGCCACCGTGGCCCGGGCACGAGCCGAGGGCGCACGCACCGTGCTCGTGTGCTGCACCGGGGGAGAGCAGGGCGACATCCTCAACCCGGCCATGGACCTGCCGGAGGTGAGAGAGCGCCTGGCCGAGGTACGCATGGAGGAGCTGGCCGCTTCGATGGAGATCATCGGCTACGACGAGCTCGTCCTGCTCGGCTATCGCGACTCGGGCATGCCCGGCACACCGGCCAACGAGGACCCCCGCTGCTTCGCCCGCGCCGACCACGACGAGGCCGTAGGCCGGCTGGTCGCCGCCATCCGTCACCACCGGCCCCACGTGCTCATCACCTACGGCGACGACCAGCGCGGCTATCCGCACCCCGACCACCTCCGGGTGCACGAGATCAGCGTGGCCGCCTTCGACGCCGCCGGTGACCCGGAGGCCTTCCCGGAGGCCGGTGAGCCCTGGCAGCCGCTGAAGCTGTACTACACCGTGTGGTCGAAGGCTCGCCTGCTGGCGGCCCACGAACGGTTCCTGGCCCTGGGCTTGGAGTCGCCGTTCGGGCCGGAGTGGTTGGAGCGACCCAACCAGGACGATCGCATCACCACCACCGTCGACATCTCCGAGTTCGTCGACGTGCGACCCCGGGCACTGCTGGCCCATCGCACCCAGGTCGATCCCGAGTCGAAGCTGTGGTTCGGCCTACCCCCCGAGGAGGCCCGCACCGTGCACCCGTACGACGAGTACGTCCTGGCCAGGTCGCTCGTCGACAGCGACGAGGTCGAGGACGACGTGTTCGCCGGCCTGCGTGACCGGGTGGCCGGCTGAGCCAGGCGCTGGAGTAGTCTGCGCCCGATGGTGAAGTACCTCTCCCCGCAGTGGATGGCGCTGACCAAGGAGCTGGCGGCCGACTTCCCGGAGACGCCGGGGGCGACGGCCCGCCTCCAGTACGTCATCACCGGCGGACCTGACGGCGAGGTGAAGTACCACCACGTCATCGAGAACGGGCACACCGTCGAGCACGCCCTGGGCGAGGATCCCGAGGCCGAGGTCACCCTCACCTCGACCTACGACGACAAGATGAAGGTCGACAAGGGTGAGCTCGACGCCAACGCCGCCTTCATGCAGGGTCGGGTCAAGGTCACCGGCAACATCGCCAAGGTGATGGCCCTGCTGCCCCTCACCAGCAAGCCGGAGTACCGGGCCATCCAGGACAAGGTCCGAGAGCAGACCGAGTTCTAGTTTTTCGCCGCCTCTCTCGCGGCTTCGGGGCCATCCCGGGCCCGGGGAGGTACCGAAAGCAGCGAGGAGGGGTGGGGGCGGCCGATCTGCCCGCTGCCCCCGCGCCGGTCCTGGCTGCCGAGTCAGGTCCGGCGCCGTTGGAGGTCGCGTAGCTCGCGGTAGCCGATGAAGACGGCCCCGGCCCGTTCGGCCAGGGAGCGCAGATCGTGGTCGGCGACGAGGAGGTGGTGGTCGTCGGTGCGCGCCGGCCAGTCGGACGTGAGGGCGCGAAGCTCGGGGGTGTCGAGGGCGGGGTGGGCGTTGATCTCGGTCACGCCCGGGGCGAGCTCGAACAGAGCCCGCTGCAGGGCCTTGCGGGTGCCGACCCCCCGCAGCATCACGACGTGGTCGGGGGCCACCACGCCCTCCTCGGCGGCGAGGCGCCGGAACGGGAACCCCACGGCGCGCTCCGAGGACTGATCGGGCAGGCGCAGCGGCAGCCCGAAGTCGACGGCGAGCTCGAGGTAGACGTCGAAGAACTCCGGTCGTAGCTGCAGCGTCGCCCGGTGGGATCCCAGATGGCTGATGTCGAAGCCCCACAGGATGGCCCGCTCGATCTGCGTGCGGCACTCTCGCAGCACCTCGTCGAGGTCGGCGTGGTCCCACACCTCCGTGCGGCTCCGGGGGAACCCGCCGTCGCCGTCGAGCAACGACGGCGACTGGGTCAGCGGTCCCCACCGGTAGAGGTCCCACTCGGCGTTGAGGGTGAGCTCGACGCCGACGTCCTCGCCCCGATAGCGCGACGCCGCCTCACGCGACCAAGGGCACGGCACCATCAGTCGGGCGCTGGTGGCGATGCCGTCCCGCAGGGCCTCGTAGCAACCGACGTTGGCGGCGTGGCACGAGCCCAGCCCGTCACAGCTGACGATGAGCAACCGGGCGTCGCCCCGGTGCCCGAGACGCTCGGCCAGGGTGGTCATCGCCACAGACGGTACCGGCCGCGCCGCTGCAGGTCGGTCCTTCAACACGCGGACCACAGCCCCCGACCCTCGCCGCGAGCTTCGGCAGCAGCGGCGCGAAGCTCCTCGGCGTGGGCGACGTTGGGCGGGTAGGTCAGCACCGAGGCGTAGCCCTCGCTGACCAGCGCGAGGTTGACGAAGGTGCCGTCGTCGATCCGGTACACGTAGGCGAGCAGCCGGGAGTATCGGTCGCGAGCTTCCACGTCCCGCACGAGGCGGACCTCGGTGCCCGGCGGTAGCAGGGCGGTGGTCCGCAGCGCGGCCTCCTTGCCGAAGCACTCCACCGGCGACCGAGGGTCGACGCTCTCGGGGGTGTCGATACCGAGCAGCCGGACGTGCTCGTCGGTGCCCCCGACATCGACCACCACCGTGTCACCGTCGACGACTCGCACGACGCGGCCCGTGCCCGCTGCGCTCGACGACTGCTCGGGGGCACGGCCGCAGCCGACCACCATGAGCAGGACTGTGGCGACCATGGCGAGTGGCCACCGGGTGCGGGAGGGTGCGGGCACGGCAAGGTCTCAGACGACGTTGGGCACGCCGGGCGATGCCCGAAGTGCCGCGTTGGGCGAGGGCGACCTCGTCGGTGACGTCATGCCGTCCCCCGCCCCTCTCGCCTGGGTCAGGTCGGCGCTGCCGTCGCCTCGGACGGGGATCCCGCCGGCGTCGAGCCGTCGCCGCCGGTCATGCCGCCTCGACCCGGTGCCGGTGCTCGCTGGCGTGGCGCCCCCCGGCCGAACGAGAAAGCGCGGCCCGAGCTTCGGCCACCCCTCGACGCCCGACCTCCCGAGTCTGGTCGTCGAGGCGCCAAGACGCCGTTTCGGGTTCCAAGAGCGCCAGCTGCAGGCCTGTGTCGGCGCGCCTCGACCGTGCCCGTTCAGCCATCAGGCTGCCTGGGCCGCGAGCTCGACCAGGGGGTGATCGTCGCCCGTGCAGCCGCATGCCGGCTCGAGCTCGGTGCACGAGACCCACCACTGGTGCCAGCCAGCCTCCAGCTGACAGGTGCTCGCCTCATCGCAGTCGAGGCTGCCGTCGGCGTGCAGCACGAGGGTGCCGTGGCAATGGGCCAGTGTGGCGACGCAGTGCTCACAACCTCGTTCGTTCCCGTTCGTCGTTGTCGCCATGTTCCCCCTGCCCGGTCTGCGCCGAGGTAGCTCAGGGGCGGGGTAGTAGGTTCGCTTTCGCCTCCAGGACCACATGGAGAACAGTATGAAGAGGGGGTGTGACACTCACCGGAGTGCGGAGATCTCGCAGACGGCGCGGAGGTGGTCGCACAAGACGTCGATATCAGCGTGGGCATTGCGCCCGCTGGTGCTCGGCATGACGTAGACCGGCCGTCCGGCAAGCAGTGTCGGCTGGAGCCCGGCCCGGGCGTGGCGATCGACCGCCGCCCGCCACCCGGCGAGGCCGACGAAGCAGACCACCCCGGGCGCCAGCCAGGCACACAGTCGCTCCAGGCGCTCCATGCCGGCGCGGTACTCGGTAGCGGTCAGCTCGGCCGCGCTCGGTGTTGCACGCTTCACCAGATCGGTCATCCCAATCCGATGGCAGCGCAGGGCATGGTCGGGGTCCCGATCGACGGTGGCCAGTCCCGCGGTCAGCACCGCTGACCAGAAGCGATTGCCGCGGCGGGCGAAGGGCACCCCGGCGTCGGCGGCGAGGAGGCTCGGGTTGAGCCCGCACACGAGCACCCGCATACCCGGGCCGACGGAGTCGGCGAGGGTCCGCGCTCTGCGGGCCGAGCAGCGGAGCTTCCCCGGAGGCGAGGCGTCGAGGCTGACCACGTCGAACCCGGCACCCCTGACCAGGTCGTCGAGGCGGACGGCGTCGACCGAGCGAGCGTCAGGAGCGGTCTCGACCTCGATGGCCACGACGGTGCCGACCCCGAGGCGGCGCTGGAGCTGGGCCAACACGGCGGGCAACGCCGCGGGCGGCAGCTGGCCGGCGCCCAGCTCGACGGTGAGGCGCAGGTGCGCCTCACCGTCGAGAGGCTCAGCCGGTGAAGGCGGCGTCGGCGTTGGCGAAGGTGTCGGGCACCGGGTACTGGCCCAGCACGTAGCGCAGCACGGCGACATGTTGCATGTCGATGGGGTGGATGGTGGCGGCCAGCTCGAGGGCCTTCTGGTCGTTGATCTGGGGGATCACCGCGAAGTAGGTGTCGGCGGCGATCTGCTCCAGGGTGAGGGCCAGGTTGGCCACGCCCCCCACGTCCCTGACCTGCCCGAACATGTCATCGACGGTGCTCTGCAGGCTCGGCGGCGTGGTCGTGACCTCTTGCTGGCCGAGACCGGTGAGCAACCCGTTCCAGGCGTCGCGATGGGCCTTGTGGGGGGCTCTGGCGGTGGTGGCGAACTCGGCCACGGCTGGAGGCACGGCGCCGATCGCCCCCTTCCCGGCCGCATCGAGGGCGGCGGCGTAGGTGTTGACCGCCAGCACCTCGAGACTGGCCGCGGTCATGGCAATGGCGACATCCCCGGTCGGCTTCTCCTAACCACCCCCGCCTCCGGCAGCGCCGGGGGCGCTCGTGGTCAGGTTCGGGTCGGGGGGGTCCTCGAGCACGAACGGGTCCTTCTCGCCGCCACAGGCTGCGGCCGCCAGCCCGAGGGCGGCGACCCCGGCACCGAGCAACATCCGTCGGCGGCTGAGCGAAGCGGGCGACAGGCGCTGGAGGACGGAAGCGTTCTCCTCCATCTGGTCCTGGAAGCGGTCGGTCATTGCAGGCTCCTTGTCCCGGTCGTGGTAGTGCTGGGAAGAGAGGAGGACGACCGGTGTCCGGTGCCGACGGTGCTCCCGGATGACGCAGCGCCGGCGGGCGTAGCGGTGCCCTCTCGATGCCCCGGTCGGCGGGGGGCGGAAAACCCGGCATAGGCCACGTGGCGACGACCCCGCCCAGGGTCCCGTCCTTGATTTTTTCGCGGCTGCGCCCCACCGCTCGCTGGCACCGGCCGCTAGGGTGGGTTCGCTTCGAGGCGATGGCAGGTCGGTCACCACCTCGGGCCAGGAGCCGTGAGGGAGCCGAGAAGGAGAGGCGAGGGACAGCTGATGGAGCAGGCGGTGACCGACACCGAGACCCGAGAGCCCAAGATCATCACCGAAGCCTTGGCCGTCATCGACAAGGGCCTGGCCGAGATGCTGCACCGCGAGCTCGTCTCCACCGATGAGGTGGCCGACCTGCTCCTCGATGTTCGCACCTTGCTGGCGACCTCCGACGACGCGCCGGAGCCTCTCGTCAACTAGGCCTCTGAGCCACGGAGAGGGCCCGTAGACGAAAGGGCCCTTCTCGCGTCGACCCGGGCGCCGACGCGCGCAGCGCTGACGCGGGCTGGGCGGGCGGAAGCGGCCAGGTCCGGAGGACCAGGCGGCCGAGCGCCGTCCCGATGAGCGCTCCGACCACAACGTCCGAGGCATGGTGGATCCCGACGTGGACCCGGCTGGCGGCTACCACCGTGGCCATCCCGTACCACACCACCCGCAAGGATCCGGCGCCCTCGCCGAGCAGGGTGGCGGCCATGAACCCCGAGGTGGCGTGCCCGCTCGGAAAGCTGCTCGAGCGCGGTTGTCGCAGGTGGTGGAGGTGGTGCTCCTCTCGTGGGGGGCGGGTGCGCTGGAACAACGACTTCAACCCGGCGTTGATGAGCACCGACTCGAGACCGAGGCTCACCGCCAGGCGCAACGCCTGGTGCTCGTGGTGGACCGGACCGAGGGCCCGGGCGGTCCCGACGAGGTGCCACAGGAGCGAGAAATCGCCGAGGGCCGAGGCGGTGTAGAAGAACCGGTCGACCGCCGGACGTCCCCGCAGGTGCTGACCCACGGCGGTGTCGACGGCACGGTCGAACGCCGCGATCCGCTCGCTGACGGGGGCTGGGAGGACCCGGCGCAGCGGGCTGTCCCCGGGACGGCGGACCTGCTCGGGGGAGCTACGCCCGGTGAGCCGTCGGAGGGCAGGGGTGGCCGACCGGGCGAGGGCGGGCGCGCTGTCGAGGGCACGGGGACCAGTGTGAGCGGACTTCACCCGGGGGCGGCGGGCTGCGGCTGGCGAGCGGTAGCCGGGTCACCTCCGAACGCCGGGCAGTAGCTGCGGAAGGCGCACCAGTCGCACAGAGCGCCGGGGTGGGGCCGAAAGTCGTCGTGGGCACAGGCCCGCTCCACTGCCTGCCACAACGCCGAGACGCGCCGCTCGAGGCCCCGGATCGACTGCTCCGACGGGGTGGCGACGATGGCGACGGCCTCGGAGAGGTAGAGCAACTGGACGCGAGCGGGCCGTCGCCCCAGCATCGCCTCGCACAGCAAGGCATAGAAGTGCACGCCGCCGAAGCGGCCTTGCTCGAAGCGCGGGGCGGGGACCCGCCCGGTCTTGTAGTCGGTCACGACCAGCTCACCGTCGGCGTCGAGGTCGAGCCGGTCGATGATCCCCCGCAGGCGCACGCCGCCGAGCTCGGCCTCCAGCATCAGCTCCAAGCCGATGGGCTGGACCGCGGTGGGGTCCTCCATCTCGAAGTAGCGGCGGACCAGGTGCTCGGCGTCGTCCTCGAACCCGGCGTCGGCGTCGTCGTCGAGGGCCAGCGCCAGATACTCGGGATCCGAGGCGCGTGCCTCCTCCAGGGCGGTGCCGAGGGCCGACAGGGCGGCATCGAGGGTGCGCTCGGCGGGGCTGGCGCAATAGAGCTGCTCGAGCGCCCGGTGCACGAGCGTGCCCTTCACCGCTGCCAGCGACGGCGGCTCGGGCAGGCGGTCGATCACCGAGAAGCGGAACGCCAGCGCGCAGCTCTTGAACGCCGAGACCTTCGAGGGTGACAACGAGGTGGGCACGGCAAGCGCCATGGCCGTCAGGGTAGACGGGGGGTGTGACAGGGTCGCGGACCCGGCGTCGGCGAGGAGAGCTCGGCGAGCGGCTGGTGGCCGTCGGGGATCAGCCCCCCAAGAGCGCCCGGGTCACGGTCCGACCGACCCGGTCCGGATCCTCCAGCGGCCCGAAGTGGCCGACGCCGTCGAGCTCCTCGTAGTGTCCGTCAGCCAGCAGGCCGGCCTGGCGCCGGGCCAGCTCGGCGCTGAGGGACTCGCTCCGAGTGCCCCGGGCCAGGGTGACCGGGCAGGCCACGGCACCGAGGTGAGCGAAGGCGTGGTTTCGCACGCCCATCCGGTAGACCTCGGCCTCGTCCTCGCGCCGGCACTTCAGTCCCAGGCCGCCACCGCCGAGAGGCCGCACCCCGTGCTCGACGTAGGCGCGGAGGGCTTGGGGGTGGAGGTCGGCCAGCGGAGGCTTCGAACCAAGCCGCTCGACGGCGGCGTCGATGGAGGGGAACTCGTGGCGCCGGCGCAGGGCCCCGAGCACCAACGGGTGGTCATCCATGGGAGGTGGTGGCGGCTCGGGTGGGAGCGCCACCGGCTCGAAGAGGTACAGGGCACGGAAGGTGCCGGGGCGAGCCTGTTCGGCGAGCAGGAGGGCGGTCCCTCCCTGCGAGTGTCCGAACCCGAAGGCACGTTCGAGGCCGAGGCCGTCGACGACGGCGAGGACATCGTCGCCAAAGCCCTGCCAGTCGAACTCGGGGGGCACCGGTCGGCTGGAGTCGCCGTGGCCCCGGAAGTCGAACGACCAGCACCGGAAGCTCGTCCCCAGGGTGGGGGCCAGTGGCCCCCACGCCAGCCCGTGGAGGGCGGTGGCGTGGGCCAGCACCAGCGGCGGCCCGCTCCCGCCGAGGTCGTGGACGGCGAGCTCGACGTGGTCAGACGCCCGGACACGCACGGCGCCATCGTGCCATCCCGCTGGCGCCGGTCCGACGCCGAACGCGGTGGCCGCCCGGCTGGCCCAGCTGCCGCCGCCGTCGGGCGTCTCGCCCTTAGCCTCGGCAAGATGGCGACGCGGCGATGGGGGATGGCGGTGGTGGCGGTCGTGGCCGTGGTGGTGGCCGCGTGCAGCGGAGGGGAGGTCGAAGATGCCCCCCCGGTACCCGAGGTCCCGACCGAAGACGAGGTAGAGGTGGGCGAGTTGTCGACCGACGTCGCTTCGGTACCCGAACCACCGCCGCCGGGCGAGCCCGGTGACCTCGTGGCCCTGGCCCCCCGCGCCGGCCCCGACGTGCCCCCCGGCGCCCAGGCATGGGACGTGCTCTACCTGTCCGAGGGGGTCAAGGGTGCGCCCGTGGTGGTCTCGGGCGTGGTCTTCGCTCCCGAGGGGCCGGCCCCCGACGAGCCTCGCCCGGTGGTGTCCTGGGCCCACGGGTCGGTGGGCGTGGCCGACGTGTGTGCCCCGTCACGCACCGGCGTCCAGGTCCCCGACCTGGTCCAGATGCTCGATGCCGGCTACGTCGTGGCGGCCACCGACTACGAAGGTCTCGGGACGCCCGGCACCCATCCCTACCTGGTGGGCCGGAGCGAGGGGCGCAGCGTGCTCGACGCCGCCCGGGCGGCGGCTCGCATCGAGGGGGCGGGCGCCGGCCAGGAGGTGGTGGTCCTCGGCCACTCGCAGGGAGGTCAGAGCGTGCTCTTCGCCGGTCAGCTGGCTCCCGACTACGCCCCCGAGCTCGCCCTCGTCGGCGTGGTCGCCTCTGCCCCGGCGGCGGAGCTGAGCACCCTGCTGCGCTCGGCCGCACCTATCTCGCTCGGCTACGGCCTGCTCAGCTCGGGGATCTATGCCTACAGCCAGGCCTACGACGAGCTGGTGCTCGCCGACGTGCTGACCCCTGTTGCCATCGAGCGCATCGGCGTGGTCGAAGAGGTGTGCCTGAACGAGCTCACCACCATGTTCGCCCGGGAGTCGCCACCTTCGCTGCTCGTGGCCAACCCCCTCGACGTTCCTGCGTGGGCCGAGCGGGTGGAGCAGAACGAGCCCGGGTCGGCGGCCATCGCCGCTCCGGTGCTGGTCGTGCAGGGGGGCAACGACTTCATCGTGTTCCCGTCCAGCACCGACACCGCCGTCGAGCGGCTGTGCCAGGGGGGCAACGTCGTGGACTACCGCCGCTATCCCGGCGTCAACCACGGCGAGATCCTCGGTGAGGCGGGCCCGGAGATCCTCACCTGGGTGGCCGACCGCTTCGCCGGACGCGACGCCCCGTCCACCTGTGGCTGAGGGCCGCGGTCGAGCGTCTCCACTCGTCCTCGCCGCCTTCATGACCACCGCCGGGGTGCTGCACTTCGTCTTCCCGTCGTCCTACCAGCGCATCGTCCCTCGAGCGCTCGGCTCCGCTCCGGCGCTGGTGCTGGTGAGCGGGATGGCGGAGATCGGGGTGGGCGTGCTCCTCGTGCCACCTCGCACTCGCGCCGCGGGGGGATGGCTCACCGCCGCGCTGCTGGTGGCGTTGTTCCCGGCCAACGTGCAGATGGCGCTCGACGGCGGGATCCCGGGAGAGGGCTTCCCCCTCGGGTCGCCGGTGGTGGCCTGGGCCCGGCTGCCGCTGCAGGTTCCTCTCGTGGTGTGGGCCTTGCGGATCGCCACGAGGCGACAGGGCGCTGGTGCCCGACCGGGCCGACCCGTGGTCCCGGCTGCCGGCGCAGTCGGCCGCGTCCTGTCTGGTGGGTTGAGGAAAAGGGGGCGCCCTCGTCGGGGGCCCGACCGATGAGTGGTGGCGAGGTAAAGACAGCCTGTTTTTTGCTCGGGCTGGGGCTAGGCGTGCTCAGTGGCGTCAAGCTGATGGTTGCGAATGAAGGTGATCTTCGCGCCGAACCTACTTGGCATAGCAATCGGCTCATCCGTAGGATCCGCAACTGGCGTCGTGCGGTCCTCTATCTCAGGCACAGCTCGTCCCCGCCCTCATCTTCTTCCAACGGTTCGCGTGAACTGCCCGAGACTGCCGCCGGGATGGTTCTGGCAGTGGCGTCCGACGGGAGAACTAAAAGTGAACGTGCAGCAACTGTTCGTCCTGCCGGGCATGGTGTACGTCTTGACCGTTGGCGTACTTCTGCTTAGCGACTGACCATCACGCCACTTGCTGTCAGCTCATGTCTCTTACGGCGCTGGCTTCCTTCCGACCTATTACTGGTTCGTGGCCAGAGCAGAGCGATAAGCAGCGCTGGCTGGCGGGGATGGTGTCGTGGTATTGAGGAGCGTTACCCCATCCGTGGGAGATCTGTACACCCAACAGAACCACCACGGACGACCTTCACGAGGCAACCGCGTCAGCGGCGTCGTTCGGGAGGTGACGGCGCCTCGGCGGGCCAGCGAGGTGTTGCTGCTGTCCGCTGCGCCGCCCGTCGGGCCATATCGGCCCTGCGCCGGGTGGCAGTCACCTCGCGCAGCTGGCTCGCCGTTGATCTCGCAGCGTTTGGCCTGGGCGCACGCGCTCCTGGGTGGCCCCCAGCTCGGCCACGACGTCGGCAGGCCGGCGAGCACCACCACCAGGGCCGCTGGCACCTCTCGGTTGGCCCGGGCGATGAGCGCCAGCGTGGTCGGCGCACCGCAGGTCAGCCGGGCCGGGGTGGGTGCCCGTAGGGGTCGCGGCTCGCCCGCTCCTAGGCCCGCTCAGCGCCCGAGGAGCGGTCCGCTGCCGTTGGGCTCGCCGGTCCCGGCCGCCACATGGTCTCTGTAGGCGCTCGAAGAACTCAGCGGGGGTCCTGGCCGCTACCGCCGCCTGCTCGACTTCGTGCGTAGCCGCAGACGTGGCGACACCCATCCCCCAGCGCCGTGCTGCGCTGGAGCTTCTCCGGCAATGGCGACCACTTGGGGTGAGGTGGCGTCGAGGGATGGGTGAGGGGTAGCTGGGACCGCTCAATCGCGCCGTCGGCGGCGGCGGAGCACCACGAGGGCGGCGAGGGCGACCACGGCCGCTCCGACGGTCCCACCGACCACGCGGTCGCCGACGCCGGCGCCGCCCCGGGCGGGTGTCGGCCCCGGTGGGGCCGGAGCAGGTGGATCGGGGCGGGCGGGGAGGGGACCGCCGGCCGGTCGCAGGCGCGGTTCGGCGACGTCGGCGACCCAGGAGGCGGCCAGCCCCTCGGTGTCGCTGGACCCGTCGACCGCGTCGAGGTGCCACCAGTCGGCTTGGAGGCTGTCGGGGCGAACGCCCACCACCAGGTACCCGTGGTGCTGCCATTCGGCCCAGTGGAGGTAGGGCAGCTGGTCCTGGACGACGTTGGTCACCCCGCCCGCCACCAGCTCCGAGTCCGAGCCGATGATCTGGGCGAAGGTGGCCGAGGTGACGCTCGGGGCCACGAGCTCGATGGCCAGCGGCGAGCCAGCGAGGTCGTCCGGGGGAGGGACCTCGAAGGCCCACGAGGAGTGGACGTCGCCGGTGAGGAGGACGACCGGGCCCATGTCCGGCTCGGCGATGACGTCGAGCAGCCGCTGGCGGGCAGCCGGGTACCCGTCCCACTGATCGGGGTTCATCACCGCTCCGGCCACGACCAGGCCGAGGCGTCGGCCCACCCGGGCGACGGTCGGCGGCACCTCGAACCGCAACGGCGAGAGCACCACCTGGTTGGCGAGGAGCCGCCAGGCCGCTGAGGAGCTGCGCAGGCGCTCGGTCAGCCAATCTTGTTGGGCGTCGGACATGATGCGGCGGTCGGGATCGGCCAGGGCGGCGGCGGGGTCGGGGAAGGTGGCGTCGACCTGGCGGACGCGCCCGTCGTGGCGGGTGTCCATCAGCACCAACTCGGCCGTGGCCCCGAGGACCAGGGACCGCCAGATGCGCTCGGGGGCGGCGGGGTCGGGCAGTCGGAGGGGCACCCACTCGAGATAGGCCCGCAAGGCGGCGGCCCGGCGCTCGCCCCACGGGCCCTGGGTCCGGGGGTTGTGGCCCTCCGCTCCGCCCTCCCAGGCGTCGGCCGCCACCTCGTGGTCGTCCCACACGGCAGCGAAGGCGAAGCGCTGGTGCAGGGCTTGGAGGTCGGGGTCGCTGCGCTGCTGGGCATGGCGGGCGCGGTAGTCGGCGAGCGTGACCGGCTCCTCCTCCGGGACGTGGGGTCGCTGGTCGCCCTCGTTGGTTTCGTAGAGGTAGTCGCCCAGATGGACCACGAGGTCGAGGTCGCGCTCGGCCAGGCGGCGGTAGGCAGTGAACAGCCCGGAGGCGTACGACGCGCAGCAGACCACCCCGAGGCGGATCTCGCTGGTGTCGTCGGGGCCCGGGGCCGTGCGGGTGCGCCCGACCAGGGAGCGCTCGCCCTCGGCCTCAAAGCGGTACCACCACGTGGTGGCGGGGCGCAAACCCCCCACGTCGACGTGGACCGTCCAGTCGCGCTCGGCGACGGCCGACGTCGTGCCCGACGCCACGACGTCGGCCAGCCCGGGATCGCTCGCCACGACCCACCGCACGGCCACGCTCGGTCCCGGATCGGCGACCGTCACCCTTGTCCACAGCACCACCCGGTCGGGAGCGGGGTCGCCGCTGGCCACGCCGTGGAGGAACACGGTGGCGGGGTCGAGCTGAGGCTGCGGGCCGGTCATCGGGCGCTGGAGCATCACGCCGGCGGCGGCGAGGGCCGGCACCCGGCGGAGGAGGTCACGACGGTCGAGCACCCCGCCATGGTGGCCCACTCCGTCGGCGGGGGCCGCTTCAGCGGCGGCGTGGAGGGCACGTTCGGATTCGGGGAGGGGTGTCGCCGGCGACGGCGTCAGCCGGCGGTGGTGACGGGTGCGGCGGCGGCGAAGGCGCCGTCGCCTCGCAGCGAGTGCTCGGACCACCGTCCGGGGGTGGCCAGGATGGCCCGGGGGTAGTCCTCGAACAACCAGCGAGCGAAGTGCCGGCGCGACCAGTCGCCGGCCCCGGCGACGCGCAGGCCCACCCGTACGCTCCTGCGGTGGCGCAGGGCCACGGCCATGATCCGCGACAGGGCCATGTCGGCGAGCAGCTCGCGCTCGACGGCCTGCTGGTAGCGCCGAGCGGCGCCGGTGGCGTCGAGGGCACCCGCCGTCAGCACCGCCCGGGCGGCGAGGGTGCCGGTGAGCAGGGCCTGGGCGATGCCCTCGCCGGTGAGCGGGTCGCAGGCGGCGGCGGCGTCCCCGACGAACAAGGCCCGTCCACCGGCGGCGGACAGGGCGACGTCATGGATGCGAGACGGGATGGGCCAGGCCCGATGGGTGGCCTCGGCCTCGGCGGCGGGCCCCAGCACGGCGTTGATGTGGGGGCGGGCGAGGAGCTGCGGCCACAGCGCCTTCATCGCCCGGGTCGGCAGTCGCCCCCGCTCGATGCCGAAGCCGACGTTCGCCCGCCCGCTGGGGAGGGGGAACGACCACACGTAACCGGGGAGCAGGTCGGGCTCGAACCACACGTGCAGCGCCGAGCGTGCCTGGGGGCCCACCTGGCGGAAGTACTGGCGGAAGGCGTGCCACTCGCCGAGTCTCCCGGGCCGTCCCTTCGGATCGGGCCGGGCGGGGTTGGCGGCGCCGAGGTGCTTGCGCAGCGGCGACCACATCCCGTCGGCGCCGATGGCGTAGCGGGCGGCCACCGCCCCGAGGCCGCCAACCTCCACCTCGAGGTGGTCGGTCCTGGGTGTCGCCCCGGTGCAGGCGCGCCCGTCGGCGACCTCCACCCCCGCGGCTCGGGCCAGGTCGACCAGGGCGGCGTCGAGGTGGAGCCGGGGCACGACGGCGGCGAAGACCCCTTGACCCCGGGGCAGGGGCAGGTGCAGTGGTCGGCCGACGGGATCGTGGAGGACCACGTCGTCGATCACCTCCATCGAAGGGAGCCGGGCCGGGTCGAGGCCCAGCTCCTCGAGCTGGCGGAGCGCCCCAGTGGTCAGCCCGTCCCCGCAGCACTTGTCACGGGGGAAGCGGGCCTTGTCGACGAGGAGCACCTCGCGCCCGGCCCGGGCGAGGGTCACGGCCGCGGCCACGCCGGCGGGACCGGCGCCGACGACGATCACATCCACGGCCGGCACGGAGTGGAGGTTACGATCGCCGGGCGGAACGGGGTCGACGGCGATGCCCGGTGGCGAAGGGGGACGCCTTCGGCTCGCGGCTCGGGGGAGCGCAGCGAGCCCGATGAGAGGTCTGTGCTCGCCAGTCGTGCTCCGGCGCCGCCGAGGGCCGGGAGCTCGGCCGAACGGATGGGCGAAGCGACGAGTGACGAGTGAGGCCGAACCTCAGCAGTTGACGCCCTCACTGGGGCGGTAGGTGGCGAAGACCGAGTCGACCTTGACGCGGCCGTCGACGTAACGCCTCGTGCGCTCGGTGGTGACCCGGGTGCAGTTCCCGGCCTGGCTCCGGGTCTGGCCGGTCTGCTCGCCGGTGGCAAAGGGAGTGGAGTACAGGGTCACGGTGATGCTCGAGGCGGTGTAGGTGGGCCAGATCAGCATCCCGTAGGGAGTGGTGTTGCGGATCACCAGGTCGGGCTTGGGATACGAGAGGGTGGCCTCGCGCCCGTAGGGGTAGCGGGAGATGTAGAGCGAGTGGGCCTGGTACTCCTCGAAGTCGAGCCCGCCGAAGAAGGCGGCGTTGAACAAGGTGGTGGCGTACTGGGAGACGCCCCCTCCCACCGCTTCCTCCAGTACGCCGTTGTTGATGAACCCACCCAGGGCGAAGCCCTTGGCCCGGGTGCGGGGGCCGACGTGGTCGTTGACCGAGAACGTCTCCCCGGGTTCGATCACCGCTCCCCGGGTCAGGTCGGCGATGCGGTGGATGTTGGTCACTCGCGACTGCCCCGCCTGGTAGTTGGTGGTGAACGAGGCCACCGGCTGGCGCACTCCGAGGGCCTCGGCCTCGGCCAGCGTGCGTTTGGGCTGCACCACCTTGAGCGGGAGCTCGACGGTACCGCCGCCGCCCGAGCGCAGGGCCTCGATCACCAGTTCACCGGCAGCGTCTTCGCAGCAGGCGGTGCCGGGGGAGCCGGCGACGGCGACGACCCGGTCGCCCTCCACCCGGAAGCCGGCGTCGACGGGCCGCTTGCCGGCCCCCACCAGCAGCTCGCCGAGGTCGGTGAAGGCCTGGTCCTCGTCGAACTCGAGCACCAGGCCCTCGGGGGTGGGGCTCGACCCCAGCCAGGTGCGCAGCGTCTCGGGCGGGATCTCGGCGCTGGTCGAGCCGGTGCTGACGCTCAAGGCGTCGGCGGTGAGGGCGCGGGCCTCCTCGGCCACCACTTCGGCGTCGGCCACGCTGTACTGGGGGGGGATCTCCCCCGGTTCGGCAGCGACGACGATCGGCAGCTCTCCGTCCCGGGCTGCGGGGGGGATGGCGGCCGCCACCTCGGCGGGGACCAGCCCCCGGCCGGGTTGGCCGGGCACGACGACGATCTGGCCCTCGACTCCGCTGATCGACGGCTCGACCGGCGCCTCCCGGCCGGTGGGGTCGTTCTCGGCCAGCAGGGTGCGGATCCTGGTCTCGTCGACCGTCACCAGCACGGGCGCCTGGCGGGGCGATGCGAGCGACGCCAACCAGGTGAAGGGTTGGGTCAGCACCGACCCGCGACGACCGACGTCGAGGGCGGCGTCGATGGTCGTGTCGCGGTCGAGGCTGAGGCCCAGGCTCTCACCCGAGGCGTCGACGTCGCCGGCGGGGGTGGTCACCCGCACGGTGGCCGTGGGGTAGCGCTGGGCGAGGTCGTCGACCAGCGGAGCGAGGCCGGCCCGGGTGAGCCCGCCGATGGGGCGCCCCGCCAGCTCCACGTTGCGCAGCACCTCGTTGCCGGCCCCCTTGGTGTCGATCGCCCAGACGGCGAACAGCCCAACGACGAGCGCGAGGGGCACCGCCACGACGATGGAGAGGACGCGAGTCCGGGTCGACACGGGTGCCTAGGTTGGCAGATCGGGCGAAAACGTGACGGTCAGGGGCTGGCGGCGGCGCCCGGGTCGGCCTCGGGGTCGGCTTCCATGGCCCGCCGTTTCTCCTCGAGGTCGACCTCGGCCTCGCCGCCGACCACGTTCACCTGGGCGCTGCCGTCGTAGCCCGGCTCCCCCGGCCCCGAGGTCCCGTTTCCCGGCGGGGCGTTGGCGTCGTCGTGTTCGGGCACTCCATCCGGGGCCATCAGCGGTCGAGGGTGACGGGGGCCGAGGTGCTCGTCTCGTCCCCGACGGACAGCCCCAGCATCAGGGCGAGGGGGAGAAGATGGCGGAGCTGCGACGCACTGGGCCTCCAGGCAGGTTCGAGGGTGGGGCGACACCCGCAGGGCGCTCCTCCACGGTTGCCGGAAGCCTAAGGCCATGGGCGGCGGACGGCTCCCTAGCTAGGTTCTCCTGGTCGCCGCCCAGGACGGTCGGCGGCGCCGCGAGTTGCCGGCCCGGCGTTCTCCCAGCCGGGAGCGGATCACGTCGCGGCGCTGCTGGAGCTCCCGGTACGTGAGGCCCTCGACCTCGGGGGTCACGCCGAAGCTCGCCTTGACGCCGGCGAGGTCGACCTCCACCGCCCGCGGGTCGAGGCCGATGTCGTGCGACAGCCGCTCACCGTGGGTGGTGGCGAAGTGGGCAGCGATGTTGCCGATCTCCGCGAACAGGTCGAGGTCGGGAGCGAGGGTGGCGATGGCCCCGTCGAGGAAGACCATGTTCTTGACGAACAGCATCAGTTCCTTGGGCAGCCGGGCCCCATAGCCGAGGAGGGCCTTGACCAGCTGTCGTAGCTCGGCCACGAGCTCGTCTCCGGTGAGTGACGTGGGGTCGATGGCGGGCTGGTTGAGGCGCAGGTCACGCGTGACCGCGGCCAGGTCGGCGTCGGCGGGCAGCGCACCGAGGTCGCGCAGGGCCTGCAGCTGGGTCTGGACGTCGTTGGTGATGCTGGCCATGAGCAGGCGAAGGAAGGCCAGGCGCCGGGGCTCGTCGAGACGCCCGGTGATGCCGTAGTCGAGCAGGGCGGTGCGGCCGTCGGGCTGGACGAACAGGTTGCCGCCGTGGAGGTCGCCGTGGAAGATCCCGTGCAGCATGGCGCCCTCGAGGAAGGCGATCATGCCCGTGCGCACCACCGCCTCGGTGTCGACGCCCGCCCCCCGCATGGCGGCCACGTCGTCGAAGGCGAAGCCCGACAGCCGCTCCATGACCAGGAGCCGGCGGGTGACCAGCTCGGGATGGGGGCGAGGCACCACGAACTGTCGCTGGTCGAGGTCGGCCAGCATCCGGGCCACGTCCAGCATGTTCTCGGCCTCGAGGCGGAAGTCGAGCTCCTCGCTGATCGTGTCGGCGAACAGCTCGACCAGCGCCGGGGGGTTGGCCAGGGACGCCACCGGGATGCGCCCGACCAGCCTTGGCGCCAGCCACGACATCATGGCCAGGTCCCGCCGCACCAGGTCAGCGACCTGGGGTCGCTGCACCTTGGCCACCACCTCCTCACCGGTGATGAGGGTGGCGACGTGGACCTGGGCGATCGAGGCGGCGGCCAGGGGCGTGCGCTCGAAGGTGGCGAACACCTCCTCCAGGGGTCGGCCGAGCTCCGCTTCGATCACCCGGCGCACGTCGTCCCACCGCTCGGGGGGCACCCGGTCGCGGCAGCGCTTGAGCTCGTTCACCAGCTCCTCGGGGAACAAGCCCTCACCGGCGGAGATGATCTGGGCCAACTTGATGTACGTCGGCCCGAGGCGCTCCGACGCCTCGCGCAGGCGCCTCGACAGGCCTCTCCGGGACACCGCCCGGCTGCGGCGGCGGTCGGTGAGGGCCCAGTGGGCGATCGGGATGCCGAGGTGGCGGGCGGTGGACGCCAGCCGCCGCAGGGGCGGGAGCCGCCGGGGGCGGGTGAGGTGGGGCACTTCGGCCCGGGTCCTCTCACGGATGCGGTCGAGGCCGATGCGCCACCGCAGGGCTGCCGGCTCCACCAGCCACGGCGGGTGCTCGCTGAAGGTGCCGACGGGGAGGTCGCCCGGAGGGGTGCTCACCCCCCCATGCTGGCGTGGACGGTAGGCGTTTGCGTGCCCGCCCCGCCGTGCCCGTGGGCGGCCTCGCTCCCGAGACCGAGACGGGTGGGGCCCACCGGCTACTCGGTGAGCGCCTCCAGGCAGGCGGTGGCCAGCTCGGGGCGGCAGACCAGGAGGTCGGGGAGCCAGGCTTCGGGGCCGTTGTAGATCAGGGGAGAGCCGTCGATGCGCGAAACGTGAAGGCCGGCGGCAGCCGCCACCGCCACCGGCGCGGCGGAGTCCCACTGGTACATCCCCCCGGCGTGGGCGTAGACGTCGACCTCGCCGCGCACCACGGCCATCGTCTTGGCGCCGGCCGAGCCGAGGGGCACGAGCTCGGCATCGAGAGCCTCGGCCACCTTGGATGCCGCCGCCGGCATGCGGGTCCGGCTGGTCACCACCCGCAGTGGCCCCTGCCGGGACGAGGGCAGGGGCGGCGCCGGGCGGGTGGCCAGCACCAGGCCCTCGGCGGGGAGGGCGACGGCGCCGATGAGGTCGGCACCGTCGATCACCAAGGCGACGTGGACGGCCCAGTCGGTGCGGCCCGGTTCGGCGAACTCACGGGTGCCGTCGAGAGGGTCGACGATCCACACCCGCTCCGCTGCCAACCGGCGTTCGTCGTCGGCGCTCTCCTCGGACAGCACGGCATCGCCGGCGCGGGCGGCGGCCAGAAGCTCGAGGATCAGCCGGTTCGCCCGCTGGTCGCCCTCCTTGCGCAAGCGGTCGGGGTCGAACCCCTCCGTGTCGGCGTCGGCGCGCAGGGCCAGGAGCAGGCGCCCGGCCTCGTGGGCCACGTGGGCGGCCAGGGCGTGGTCGTCGAGGCCGACGAGCGCCGGTTCAGGAGGATCGATGGAGGTGGCCATGGGCGGCGACGGTAGCCCGACCGGTGGTTGCCCCGGGTCGCCGGGGGACCAGTGGCGCCCGCCGGGCCCCGGCGGACTAGCCTGGCGTGTCTCAACGAGGGACCGGAACGCGCGCTGGATGCGGCGCCGGGGCCGGCCCGTCCAGCCTCGGCGGCCGTCACCGGCCCCCTGACCGATGGAACCCAGGCGGTGCCATGACCGAGCTCGACACCTCACCCCACGTCCCCGTCTACCAGCTCTCCCACCTGCGGGCGCTGGAAGCCGAGTCGATCCACATCTTCCGGGAGGTGGTAGCCACCTTCGAGCGACCGGTGCTGCTGTTCTCGGGCGGCAAGGACTCGGTCGTCATGCTGCGCCTGGCCGAGAAGGCGTTCTGGCCGGCACCTCTGCCGCTGACGGTCATGCACGTCGACACCGGTCACAACTTCCCGGAGGTCCTCGAGTTCCGTGACCGCCGGGTGGCCGAGCTCGGCGTGCGCATGGTGGTGGCGTCGGTGCAGGCCTCGATCGACGCCGGTCGCGTGGTCGACGAGCCGGGGAGGTCGCGCAACCGGCTGCAGACGACCACCCTGCTCGACGCCATCGCCGAGCACCGTTTCGACGCGGTGTTCGGCGGTGCCCGGCGTGACGAGGAGAAGGCCCGGGCCAAGGAGCGGGTGTTCAGCTTCCGGGACGAGTTCGGCCAGTGGGACCCGAAGAACCAGCGACCCGAGCTGTGGAACCTCTACAACGGGCGCCATCGCCCGGGCGAGCACATCCGGGTGTTCCCGCTCAGCAACTGGACCGAGCTCGACATCTGGCGCTACATCGCCGAAGAGGGCATCGAGATCCCCTCGATGTACTACGCCCACCGACGGCAGGTGGTCCGGCGTGACGGGATGCTGATGGGCCTGTGCGAGTGGGTCCAGCCCGGCGAGGGCGAAGAGGCCATGGAGGTGACGGTGCGCTACCGCACAGTCGGTGATGCCACCTGCACCGCCGCCGTCGAGTCGGCCGCGGCCACGCCCGAGGAGGTCATCGCCGAGATCGCCGCCACCCGCGTGACCGAGCGGGGAGCCACGCGGGCCGACGACCGCTTCTCGGAAGCGGCGATGGAGGACCGCAAGAAGGAGGGATACTTTTAGTCGCCTCGGAACCAGAGGTTCCGAGGCGAGTTGAAGGCGCTCGGCCGACCGGCAAGCCGGTCGGACGTGGCGCCAACACCTGTTGGCTCGACCGCCGGATCGAGGGCCTTTTGGCGCCGATGCGGGGCCGGGCGCGAAGCACGCCGGCGCCAGTGCCAGCGTTGGAAGGGGCGAGATGGAACTGTTGCGGTTTGCCACGGCGGGGTCGGTCGACGACGGCAAGTCGACGCTGATCGGGCGGCTGCTCTACGACTCCAAGGCCATCTTCGAGGACCAGTTGGAGGCGGTCGAGCGAGCGTCGCTGCAGCGGGGGGAGGAGACCAACCTCGCCCTGTTGGTCGACGGGCTGCGGGCCGAGCGCGAGCAGGGCATCACCATCGACGTCGCCTACCGCTACTTCGCCACCCCGGCCCGGACCTTCGTCATCGCCGACACCCCGGGGCACGTCCAGTACACCCGCAACATGGTGACCGGGGCATCCACCGCCGACGTCGCTCTCATCCTCGTCGATGCCCGCAAGGGCATTCTGGAGCAGAGTCGCCGGCACGCCTTCCTGGCCTCGCTGCTGCGGGTGCCCCACCTGGTGGTGTGCGTCAACAAGATGGACCTCGTCGGCTACGACCAGGACGTGTTCGAGGCCATCAAGGCCGACTTCCGGGCCTTCGCCATGCGCATGGAGGTCACCGACCTCAGCTTCGTGCCGGTGTCCGCCCTCCACGGTGACAACGTGGTGCACCGGTCGGCGTCGATGCCGTGGTACGAGGGCTCCTCGCTCATCCACCACCTCGAGCAGGTCCACATCGCCTCCGACCGCAACCTCATCGACGTGCGCTTCCCGGTGCAGTACGTCATCCGGCCTCGCAGCGACGAGTACCACGACTTCCGTGGCTATGCCGGACAGGTGGCCGGCGGGGTCCTGCGCCGTGGCGACGAGGTCATCGTGCTCCCCTCGGGGTGGTCCAGCGTGGTCGAGTCGATCGACACCGCCGACGGGCCGATCGAGGAGGCCTTCGCTCCCATGTCGGTTTTGGTCCGCCTCGCCGAGGACCTCGACGTGAGCCGGGGCGACATGCTCTGCCGGCCCCACAACCGTCCTCTCGTGGGCCAGGACCTCGAGGCCATGGTGTGCTGGCTCGACGAGAAGCACCTCCAGCCGGGAGGCCGGTACGCCATCCAGCACACCACTCGCTCGGCCCGGGCCGTAATCAAGGAGCTCGCCTACCGCCTCGACATCAACACCCTCCACCGCGACGAGGGGGCCACCGGCCTTGGGCTCAACCAGATCGGCCGGCTCAGCCTGCGGACCACCGTCCCGCTGTTCTACGACGAGTACCGCCGCAACCGGGCCACGGGCTGCTTCATCCTGATCGACGAGGCCACCAACGCCACCGTCGCCGCCGGCATGCTCCTCGACCCTGCCCACGTCGGGTGAGCGCCGCCACCGAGCGCAACCTGACCTGGCACGCCGGCGAGCTCGAACGCGACCAGCGCTGGTCCGCCCTCGGTGTCCGAGGGGGCACGCTCTGGTTCACCGGCTTGTCCGGGTCGGGCAAGTCCACGGTTGCCGTCGCCGTCGAACGCCGGCTGGTCGAGTCGGGCCGCCCGGCGTACGTCCTCGACGGCGACAACCTCCGCCATGGGCTCAACGCCGACCTCGGCTTCGGCGACGACGACCGGGCGGAGAACGTCCGCCGGTTGGGTGAGGTGGCCCGGCTGATGGCTGACGCCGGGCTGGTGGCCCTCGTGCCCGCCATCAGCCCGTTCCGGGCGGGGCGAGAGGCGGCCCGGGCGGCCCACGCCGAGGTGGGCCTGCCGTTCTTCGAGGTGCACCTGGCCACGCCCCTCGACGAGTGCGAACGACGCGATCCGAAGGGCCTCTATGCCAGGGCCCGGTCGGGAACGCTTTCCGGGCTCACCGGCATCGACAGCCCCTACGAACCTCCGGAACACCCCGAGCTGGTGTTGCGACCCGACGACGGCGACGTTCACCACCACGCCGAACGGGTGCTGGCGCTGCTCGAAGCACCGTAGGAGGGCCGGCCGGCTCTCCGGTCAGCGCCGGCGGAGCGGAGGTGGCATCTCGGTCACCGGGCCATGAGGCTCGCCCGCGTCGGCGTAGCAGTCGGGGTGGAAGTGCTCCACCCGGTCCCACCGGCCGTCCACGTAGACGTTGGCGATGACCTGGTGCTTGCCGGCGCGCGCGACGAACTTCACGACGGTCCCACACCTCGGGCAGAGGATGGCGCTGCCGGCCGGGACCGGCCGGCGGACGGCCCGGCTGCGGCCGGTGACTGGGGAAGAAGGCAGGACGAAGGCCATGCCAGAGCATCGACCGACGCCGGAGTCCGCTTGAGCGGAAGAGAGCTGGGCAGGGGTGCACGGCGGAAGCACCCCCGTGCCCAGCGAGTGACAGGTTCCCACCTGATTCGTCCCCCGTCAAGATTGCGCCGCGCCGGGCCTGTCGGCGGTGTGGCTGCGGTGGCCCCAGCGCCCCCAGCCGACGGAGGAGCCGTCGTGGGGCGTTCGGCCGTCAGCTACGGGCGAGGGGCTTGTAGCGGGAGGGCACCTGGCGGTGGTCATCGCCGAGGCGGCGTCGACGTTCGGCCTCGTAGTCGCTGAAGTTGCCCTCGGTCCAATGGACCCTGGCGTCCCCCTCGAAGGCGAGGATGTGAGTGGCCACCCGGTCGAGGAACCAGCGGTCGTGGGAGATCACCACGGCGCAGCCGGCAAAGGCGAGCAAACCGTCCTCGAGCGCTCGCAGGGTGTCGACATCGAGGTCGTTGGTGGGCTCGTCGAGCAGGAGCAGGTTGGCCCCGGCCAGGAGCTGGCGGGCGAGGTGCAACCGGTTGCGCTCGCCCCCGGAGAGCACCGCCACCCGCTTCTGCTGGTCCGAGCCCTTGAACCCGAAGCTGGCGACGTACGCCCGCCCGTGGATGGCACGCCCGCCCACCTCGAGGTCGTCGACCCCTCCGGTGATCTGCTCGTAGATGGTCAGCTCGGGTTCGAGCGAGGCCCGCGACTGGTCGACGTACGCCAGCTCCACGGTGGAGCCGACCCGGAGCTCGCCGTCGTCAGGCTTCTCGGCGGCACCGTCGGTGGCGGCACCGGCGGCGGTGGCGATCATCCGGAACAACGTCGTCTTGCCGGCGCCGTTGGGGCCGATGACCCCGACGATGCCCGCCGGCGGGAGTGAGAAGTGGAGGTCCTCCATCAGCACCCGCTCGCCGTAGCTCTTGGTGACGTGGTCGGCCTCGACCACCAAGTCGCCGAGACGGGAGCCGGCAGGGATGGCGATCTCGAGCTTGTCGCCGGCCCGCTCCGCCGACTGGGACTCGGCGAGCAGCTGGTCGTAGCTGCGCAGGCGGGCCTTGCCCTTGGCCTGGCGGGCCCGAGGAGACATCCGCACCCACTCGAGCTCCCGCTCGAGCGTCCGGCGCCGTGCCGACGCCTGGCTCTCCTCGGTGGCCAGGCGAGCGGCCTTCCGCTCCAGCCAGCCCGAGTAGTTGCCCTCGAAGGGGTACCCCCGCCCGCGGTCGAGCTCGAGGATCCATCCGGCCACCTTGTCGAGGAAGTAGCGGTCGTGGGTGACCGCCACCACCGTGCCTCGGTACTCCTGCAAGAACCGCTCCAGCCACGCCACCGACTCGGCGTCGAGGTGGTTGGTGGGCTCGTCGAGCAGGAGCAGGTCGGGCTGGCTCAACAGCAGGCGGCACAACGCCACCCGGCGTCGCTCACCGCCCGACAGGGTGGCGACGGCGGCGTCACCGGGGGGCACGCCGAGGGCGTCCATGGCGACCTCGACGTTGCGCTGGAGGTCCCAGGCACCGGCGGCGTCGATCTGGTCCTGGAGCTCGGCCTGCTCGGCCAACAGGGCGTCCATGTCGGCGTCGGGCTCGGCGAAGGCGGCGCACACCGCCTCGTAGCGATCGAGCACCGCCTGTGTCGAGGCCACCCCGTCCATGACGTTGCCGAGGACGTCCTTGGTTTCGTCGAGGTGGGGCTCCTGGTGGAGGTGCCCCACCGAGAACCCCGGGGTAAGACGAGCTTCGCCGGTGAAGCCGTCATCCTCGCCCGCCATGATGCGCAGCAGGGACGACTTGCCCGACCCGTTCGCCCCGATGACCCCGATCTTGGCCCCCGGATAGAACGACAGCGAGATGTCGTCGAGGACCTGGCGGTCGGGCGGGTGGAACCGGCCGAGGTGGCGGGTGGTGTAGATGAACTGGGCGGCCATGCGCTCCGACGGTACCGGCGCCACCGGTCTCGCCGTTCCCGAGGGGAGCAATCGCCGACCGGCACCCGTGCTGGTCCGGGTGCCGGTCGGGTCATGCGTCGGGGGGGCCGGGTGCGGGGCGAGCCCGCCTCCCGGCATTCTGGCACGGCCTGACCATGTTGGCACTAGGTGTTTCTCGCATCATCCGGGCAGCCTCGGACCTCGCCGGTAGCCTGGGGTGGTGGGGGACAGCTCCGGCCCGAGCACCACCTTCGGTCCCAACGCCTGGTTGGTCGACGAGATGCACCAGCGTTTCCTCGACGACCCGGCGTCGGTGGGGGAGAGCTGGCGGGAGTTCTTCGCCGACTACCGCAGCCATCGCGACCCCGGGGCCGACCCCGCCACCCCCGGTTCACCCTCGCCACCGCCGCCCGCCTTGTCGGCCCCGGCTGTCATCCCAACCGCTCCCACGCCGAGCGGTCCCGCCGTCGCTGGCGTTGCCGAGCCCCTGCGGGGAGCGGCGGCCCGCATCGCCACCACGATGGCCGACAGCCTCGCCGTGCCCACCGCCACCAGCTTCCGCGTGGTGCCAGCCAAGCTGCTCGAGGTCAATCGCAAGGTGATCAACGGCTACCTCGGGCGCACCCGGGGGGGCAAGGTCAGCTTCACCCACCTGATCGGCTACGCCGTGGTCAAGGCGATCGGCACCGTCCCGGCCATGAACGCCGCCTACGTCGAGCGCGACGGATCGCCGGCGATCGTCCGCCACGACCACGTCGGCCTCGGCCTCGCCGTGGACGTGCCTCGCCCCGACGGCAGCCGCAGCCTCATCGTGCCGTGCATCAAGGACGCCGACACCCTCGACTTCCGTGGCTTCCACGCCGCCTACCAGGACATCATTCGCAAGGTCCGGGCGCAGCGCATCGGCGCCGACGACTTCGTCGGCACGACCGTCACCCTGACCAACCCCGGGACGGTAGGGACCGTCCAGTCCGTGCCCCGGCTGATGCCCGGTCAGGGCCTGATCGTGGGTGTCGGCGCCATCGACCACCCCGCCGAGTTCCAGGCGGCCGACCCCCGGGCCTTGGCCGAGATGGGCGTCTCCAAGGTGGTCACCATCAGCTCCACCTACGACCACCGCATCATCCAGGGGGCCGAGTCGGGGTTGTTCCTGCAGCGGGTGCACGAGTTGCTGCTCGGCGCCGACCGCTTCTACGACGACATCTTCCGGTCGCTCGGCATCCCCTACGAGGCCGTGCAATGGCGCCGCGACGTCAATCCCGTCGACTCGGCGGATGCTCAGATCCACAAGCAGATGCAGGTGAACCGGGTCATCAACATGCACCGGGTCCGTGGCCACCTCATCGCCGACCTCGACCCCCTGGCCGTCAAGGAACCGCACACCCACGCCGAGCTCGATCCCGCCACCTACGGGCTGACCATCTGGGACCTCGACCGGGAGTTCCTCACCGGTGGCCTCGCCGACACCCAGCGCCTGCCCCTCGGGGAGATCCTGCGGATCCTGCGTGACGCCTACTGCCGGACGGTGGGCATCGAGTACATGCACATCCAGGACCCGCTGCGCAAGGCCTGGATCCAGCGCCACGTCGAAGGGGCCAACGTTGCGGTCGGCACCGACGAGCAGCGCCACATCCTCGGTCGGCTCAACGCCGCTGAGGCCTTCGAACGGTTCCTCGCCACGAAGTACGTCGGCGTCAAGCGCTTCGGGATCGAGGGGGCGGAGTCGGCGATCCCCCTGCTCGACGCCGTCCTCGATGCCGCCGCCGACGCCGGCGTCGCCAGCGTCGTGATGGGCATGGCCCACCGGGGTCGGCTCAATGTGCTGGCCAACATCGTGGGCAAGCCTCTCGACCAGATCTTCAGCGAGTTCGAGGGCATCCTCGATCCGGAGATGGTCCAGGGGTCGGGTGACGTCAAGTACCACCTCGGGGCCAAGGGCCGGTTCCGGGCCAGGAGCGGGGCGGAGATCGACGTCGAGCTGGCTGCCAACCCGTCGCACCTCGAAGCCGTGGATCCGGTGGTGGAGGGGATGGTCCGCGCCCGCCAAGACCTTGCCGACGGGGCAACGGCGGCGATGCCCCTGTTGGTCCACGGCGACGCCGCCTTCGCCGGCCAGGGAGTGGTGGCCGAGACGTTCAACCTGTCGAACCTCCGAGGCTACCGCACCGGCGGGACCGTCCACCTCGTCATCGACAATCAGCTGGGTTTCACCACCGCTCCCGAGTCGGGGCGGTCCTCGGTGTACGCCACCGACGTGGCCAAGATCGTCCAAGCGCCCATCTTCCACGTCAACGGCGATGACCCGGAAGCGTGCGTGCGGGTCGCCCGGCTGGCCTTCGCCTACCGCCAGGCCTTCCACGGCGACGTGGTCATCGATATGTGGTGCTACCGGCGCCACGGGCACAACGAGGGTGACGACCCGAGCTACACCCAGCCGGTCATGTACCGCCGCATCGAGGCCCGGCGCTCGGTTCGCAAGCTCTACGTCGAGTTGCTGGTCAAGCGCGGCGACATCAGCCTCGACGAGGCCGAGCGAGCCCTCGACGACTTCTCCCAGCGGTTGCAGCAGGCGTTTGACGACACCCGGGCGTTGGCGTCGTCGCCGGTGCGGCGGGGCGTCGCCGCCGGGGCTCGTCCCGACGCTGGGGAGGCCATCGACACCAGGGTGGGCGTCGAGCTCCTCCAGCGGGCGTTCGAGGCCCTCGACGCGGTTCCCGACGGATTCGTGGTCCACCCCAAGCTGAGCCGCCAGTTCGAGGTCCGACGCCAGTTGTGGGAGACCGGCAAGGTCGACTGGGCGACAGCCGAGGCCCTGGCGCTCGGCACGCTGCTCGACGAAGGGACCGACATCCGCCTCGCCGGCCAGGACACCCGACGAGGGACGTTCTCGCATCGCCACTCGGTGTTGTTCGACCACCGCACCGGCGCCGAGCACGTCCCGCTCGCCCACCTCGGGAACGGCCAGGGCCGGTTCGCGGTGTACGACTCGTCGCTCTCGGAGTACGCGGCCATGGGCTTCGAGTACGGCTACTCGGTGGAGCACCGGGACGCCCTGGTGTGCTGGGAGGCCCAGTTCGGCGACTTCGTCAACGGCGCCCAGGTCGTAGTCGACCAGTTCCTCTCGTCGGCGGAGGACAAGTGGGGTCAGGTCTCGGGCCTCGTACTGCTCTTGCCCCACGGCTACGATGGCCAGGGTCCCGAGCACTCCTCGGCGCGCATCGAGCGGTTCCTGACGCTCTGCGCCGACGGCAACCTCCACGTGGTCAACGTGACCAGCGCCGCCCAGTATTTCCACCTGCTTCGGGGTCAGCCACGGCGCAAGCGGCCGACGCCGCTGGTGGTGTTCACCCCCAAGTACCTCCTGCGAGCTCGGGAATCGCGCTCTCCGGTCGAGGCGCTGACCGGCGGGAGGTTCGAGGAGATCCTCGACGACCCCGCCGAGATCGACCCTGCCTCAGTGCGCCGGGTGATCCTGTGCTCGGGGAAGGTCGCCTACGACGCCATCGTGCGGCGCGACCAGGCACGGGCACCGGCGGCGGTGGTGCGCATCGAGCAGCTCTACCCGTGGCCGGCGGCGAGACTCGCCCAGGTGCTGGCTCGCTATGCCCAGGCGGATTCGGTGTACTGGCTGCAGGAGGAACCCGAGAACATGGGCCCGTGGCCCTTCGTGCACGGGCGGCTCCACCGGATCCTCTCCGACGGAGCCAAGCTCGGCCACGCCAGCCGTCACGAGTCGGGCAGCCCCGCCACCGGCAGCTTCAAGCGCCACCTCCGCGAGCAGGAACAGGTTCTCGAGCAGGCCTTCGAGGGCCTCGTCTGAGGATCGAGGTGCCGGCCGCCCCGGTCGACCACAACCCGACGGCCGCAACCAGTAGTGTGGTGCTGACGCTTCTCGCGCCAGGTGGGGCGAGCTGCGCGGGACGTGCCTTGGGCTGACCGCCTCGGCTGTCGGGAACCCACACTGAGGCGGCGTGCTCGGCGAGGACCTCGTCGGCGCCCCGGCCTCTCCGGTTCCGGCGACGGGAGGCGCCGCTGGTGCGGACGGGCGGCTGGCACCGGCCGGGATCCAAAGATCGGAGCAACCAGGATGATTGACTGTGTCTGCAAGATGAGCGGGTCACTCCAGAACGCCCGCTCTCGTAGCAGTGGTGGCGCCGCCCACACGACGGGGGTCTGACGATGGCGTCGAGGCACCTCGTGATCGACGGTTCGAACATCGCCACCGAGGGCCGCTCGCTACCGAGCCTGGCGCAGCTCGACGAGGCCGTTCGTGCCTTCTTGAAGGAGCGCCCCCACGACACCTACACGGTCGTCGTGGACGCCACCTTCGGTCACCGGATCGATCCTTCCGAGAAGGAGATTTACGAAGAGGCGCTCGCCGCCAACGAGATGATCACGCCGCCCGCTGGCACCATCGGCCGGGGCGACAAATTCCTGCTCGAGATCGCCGACCGGGCCAACGCCACCGTTTTCTCCAACGACTCGTTCCAGGAGTTCCACGGCGAGTACGAGTGGCTCTTCGATCCGGGGCGCCTCATCGGCGGAAAGCCGGTTCCCCAGGTGGGGTGGATCTTCACCGAGCGCACGCCGGTGCGGGGCCCCCGAAGCCGGATGGCGTCACGAGCCGCAGGGGAGCGGCGGGGGCGAGTCTCGGCGTCCTCGGGCCGAACTCGGCGTTCTCCTTTGAGCGAGCTGCCCCCCGCCGTGCCCACGCGACCGCCTCCTCGCCGCCGGCTGTCGGCGCTGGGAGCGGCGGCGGCAAAGACACCCGAGGCCGTCCCCGAGAACGCCAAAACACCGACGGCGGACACCCACGTGTCCGACGCCGGGTCCTTCAGCACCGCCCAGGCGGGGTCGGGCGAGCAGCGCCGCCGCCGACGCAGCTCTTCGTCACCCGAGCCGGTGAACCCACCTCTGGCCTTCATCGAGTTCATCGCCGAGCACCCACCGGGCAGTGTGGTCGAAGGCGAGGTGGTCAGCTTCACCAGCCACGGCGCGTTCGTGCAGGTCGGCGACGTCCGCTGCTACCTGGCGCTGAAGTTCATGGGCGACCCCGCTCCCCGTAGCGCCCGCGACGTCCTCAGCCGCGGCGAGGTACGCAGCTTCGTGGTCCAGTCCCTCGATCCTCCTCGGAGGGGGATCGATCTGGCCCTGCCCGGCAGCGAGGACCTGTCGGTGTCGTTCCCAGTCGATACCGCCCCCGAGGTGGAGGAGGTGAAGCCGTCCGCTGAGTCCCCTTCCTCCCGGGGTCGTCGGCGCCCGCGGGCCGATGCGGAACCCCAGGAGGTGCCACCGCAGGTCGAGGCCCCGCCGGACGACCTTGCCGGTGCCCCGGTCGTCCCGCCACCTCCCGCCCGAAGACGGCGTCTCCGGCGCGAGCCGGTCGCGTCGGTGGAGCCGGTGGAGGCCCC
>JADDQY010000078.1:73434-144649 GCA_016781135.1 Actinomycetota bacterium | reverse complement strand
GGCGACCGAAGTTGCCCAGGTGGCACCGCCAGCCCCCGCTCCCCGCACCCGGAGGCGGCGCGCCACCGCCGCGGTGGCGGGCAACGAGGTGGCCCCCGAAGCCGGCCAGCCGTCCGACCAGGCACTGCCGGCCGGCCCGGAGGCGGAACCGGTCGAGCCGCCGGCGGACGAGCTCGTCCCCGGCAGCGACCCGGCGGTAGCGGACGAGCCGGAGGGCGACCGCGCCGTGCCCGTGGCCAGGAAGAAGGCGCCGGTCAGGAAGGCCAAGAAGGTGGCAACCGAGACGCCGCCGGGGATCACCGTGCCGCCGACCGACGACGTCCCTGAGATCGTGAGCGGGGCGGACGCCTCCGGCAGCGGCGAACCCGACGCGGCCGAGGGCACGACGACGGCAACGGCGGCGAAGAAGGCTCCGGCCAAGAAGACCTCAGCCAAGAAGGCGGCGGCGAAGAAGGCTTCAGCCAAGAAGGCGGCGGCGAAGAAGGCTCCGGCCAAGAAGGCGGCGGCGAAGAAGGCTCCGGCAAAGAAGGCGGCCACCGACGACGGCCTGGCTGTCCCGAGCGATCAAGGCGGCGACCGCCAGGACTGACCCCGGTACGGTCTGCGCCGATGCGGATCGCCACCTGGAACGTCAACTCGCTCAACGCCCGCATGCCTCGGGTGGAGCAGTGGCTGGCCGACGTGGCCCCCGACATCGTCTGCCTGCAGGAGACCAAGTTGTCCGACGATGCCTTTCCGGCCCTGGCCTTCTCTGCCCTCGGCTACGAGGCCGTGCACCACGGGCAAGGTCGCTGGAACGGCGTCGCCATCCTCAGCCGCGGCCCCATCACCGATGTCGTCGACGGCTTCGCCGCCGGCATCGAACCTGATCCAGAAGCCCGGTTGCTCACCGCCACCTGCGCCGGGGTGCGAGTGGTCACCGTCTACGTGCCCAACGGCCGGTCGGTCGACCACCCGATGTACCAGCACAAGCTGGCGTGGCTCGGTCGGCTCCAGCACCACCTCGCCATCACCGCCGACCCCTCCTCCGACGTCGTCGTGTGCGGTGACTTCAACGTGGCTCCCGACGATCGGGACGTCTGGGACGCCGGTGCCTGCCACGGGGGCACCCACGTCAGCGAGGCCGAGCGGCGCGCCCTCGCCGAGGTCACCGGGTGGGGTCTGGTCGACGTGCTGCGCCAGCGCCATCAGGAGCGCGGGCTGTTCTCGTGGTGGGACTACCGAGCCGGCAACTTCCACCGGCATCTGGGGATGCGCATCGACTTGCTCTACGCCAGCGCTCCGCTGGCCCGGCGCCTGTCGTGGGTGCTCATCGACCGCAACGCCCGCAAGGGAAAGCTCCCGTCCGACCACGCCCCCGTGGTGGCCGAGTTCGCCACTGATCCGCCCTGAGCCGGCCCGACCCGGGCCGGCGCCCAGCGGGGGGGCAGACCTGCGGCTTCAGTCTGCGAGGCGGCCTCGGACCTTGGCGAGGGCCGACTCGAGTCGGTCGCGGACTTCGTGGCGGGTGAGGCCGAGGTCCCTGTGGAGCTCCTTCATCGTCCGCACCGGGGCGCCGCCCAGGCCGAAACGGGCGGCGAGCACGGTGCGCTCGGTGGGGGTGAGAGCGTCGAAGACGTGAGGTTCGGCGGCGTGGAGGCAGACGGCGTCGAAGTCGATCTCACGGTCAGGGTCCGAGACGTCGGTGGCACGGTCGGCCTCGACCTCCGGCGAGGGCCACCCGGGGTCGCCGGGCCAGAGGTAGTGGGTCATGCCTCTGTCGTCGCGCCGCGAGGCCACCCTGTCAAGACCGGCCATCCCCCTTGTGGGCGGCGATGACGGCCAGCAGGGCGTCCCCGTAGCGCTCGGCCTTCACCGGGCCCAGCCCGGGGAGGTCGAGCAGCGCGGTCTGGGTGCGGGGGCGGGCCTCGGCCACCGCCGCCAACGTGGTGTCGTGGAACACCACGTAGGCAGGGACGCCTCCGGCGCGAGCGGCTTCGGCCCGCCAGCTCTTGAGCGCATCCAACAGCCCGGGGTCAGCGGCGCTGCCGATCTTGACCCCGGTGCGCCCCCCGACCGCGGCCCTCCCACCCCGTAACCCGTGGAGGCGAGCGCGTTCGTCGGCGAGGCGGGATCTCCAGGCTGTGGAGCCTGGGTGGGCCTCGCCGGCGGCGAGCGCGGCTCGGGCTACCTGGATCTCCTCCAGCCACGGCGACGCCTGGCGGCGCAGGCTGCGGGCCCCGAAGGTGCGCTGACGGGCCCACGAACAGTGCAGCTCGCGTTCGGCGCGGGTGACGGCGACGTACAGCAGCCGGCGCTCTTCGTCCCGCGCCTCGTCGGTGGTGGCGTGGGAGATCGGCACGAGGCCCCGTTCGAGCCCGGCGATGAACACCACCGGCCACTCCAGGCCCTTGGCGGCGTGGAAGGTGGCGAGGTCGACGGCGTCGGTGACGGCATGAGGTGCTTCGCTACGAAGGCCGGCAGCGAGCCAGGCGGTGAACCCGGCCACGCTGGCCTCGGCCTCGAGCGCCAGGTAGTCGTGACCGAGGCGGACGAGCTCTTCGAGCACCGCCCGTCGCTCCTCGGCTGCCGTGCCGAGCTCGGGCGACCCCTGACGGACGGCGGCGGCCATGTCGGCTAGTCCGGGAGCGAGCGCGCCGTCGGGTCGTCCGAGCTCCCCGAGGGCGGCCTTGACCTCGGGTCGTTCGAGGAAGGCGCCACCGCCTCGCACCCGCACGGGGATGCCGCCGGCCCGGAAAGCCTCCTCGAAGGCAACCAGTTGGGCGTTGGTCCGGGTGAGCACGGCGATCTGGGACCAGGGGGTTCCCGGAGCGTGGCGATCTCGCACGAGCCGGGCGATCGACCGGGCCTCGTCGACGTCGCGCTCGAAGGTCCGGATGTAGGGCAGCGGCCCGTCGGGACGGCGCGGCCGTAGACGGCCGCTGCGACCGGGACCGGGCGGGATCAGCGATCCGGCCACGGCCAGGATCTGCGGGGTGGAGCGGAAGTTGTCGTCGAGGACCACGACGGTGGCCCCCGGCTCCCGCCGCTTGAAGTCGCGAAGCTGGGCGGGGTCGGCGCCGTTCCAGGAGTAGATGGCCTGGTTGCAGTCGCCGACCACGCACAGGTCGTTGCCCTCGCCTCGCCAACCGGCCAAGAGGGTGGCCTGCACCGGGTTGACGTCTTGGAACTCGTCGACGAACAGATGGCGGAAGCGCCATCGCTGGGACGCGGCGAACTCGGCGTCGGTGCCCATCGCCCGGGCCAAGCCGATGAGCAGGTCGTCGAAGTCGACCAGCCCGCGGCGCTGCTTCTCCACCTCGTAGCGCCGGTAGAGCGAGGCCAGCGCCGCCGGGGACAGCGGAGCACTCCGGCGGTGGCGAGCGGCTGCGGCTTCGTAGTCGTCGGGCCCCACCATGCGGGCCTTGGCCCATTCGATCTCGGCGGCCAGGTCGACCGGTTGGACGTTGGCCCTGCCACTGACGGAGGCCCCGCTGCTCGCGTGCAGGCGGGCAAGGAGGCCGACCTTGCGCTCGAGCAGCACCGGCGGGCGCCGGTCGTTGTCGGCCCACCACCGCCGCAGTTGGGCGTAGGCCAGGGCGTGGAAGGTGCCCGCGGTGACGTGGGTCCGCACCCCGAGGGCCTCCAACCGGCGACCGAGCTCGGTGGCCGCCTTGCGGGTGAAGGTGAGGGCGAGGACGTGACGGGGGTCGGCGCTGCCGGTGGCCACCCGGTAGGCGATGCGACGGGTGAGGACGCGGGTCTTGCCCGAGCCGGCACCGGCGAGGATGCACAGGGGGGCACCGGTGGTCGTCACCGCTTCGGCTTGGCGGTCGGTGAGCCCTTCGAGGAGCGCATTCACGTCGATGCCCCGCACACTACGGACCCGGTGCGACAACGAGGTGGACCCCGAGGGGCCAGCCCCGCTGGTGCAGCGACCACTAGCTTCGCCACCGTGATCGACGTGCCCGAACCTCGTTTCGAGGAGCTGGTGGCCGACGCCCTCGACGAGATCCCCGAGGAGCTGGGCCGGCTGATGGACAACGTCGTGGTGCAGGTGCGGGAGGACTCTCGGGCCGGCCTGCTCGGCCTCTACGAGGGCGTACCCCTCACCGAGCGGGAGGCGTACGGGGGCTTGGCCATGCCCGATCGCATCACCGTCTATCGTCGGCCGATCTGCGCGCTGGCTGGCAGCGAAGCCGAGGTCGTCGCCGAGGTGCGGGTGACGGTGATCCACGAGGTCGCTCACCACTTCGGCATTGACGACCAGCGGCTGCACGAGCTGGGCTGGGCGTAAGCCCGATGGCTCGCTTCGCCGTCACCGCCTTCGGCGCCGACCGGCCCGGCATCGTGGCCGCGGTGACCGGGGTGCTGGTGGAGTGGGGCGGCAACCTCGAGGACAGCGCCATGACGATCCTCGGTGGGCACTTCGCCATGATGTTGATCGTGGAGGTCACCGACGACGTGGCGGTGACCCAACTGGAGCAGAGCCTCGCCGAGCGGGGCGCCCCGCTCGGCCTCAGCGTGGCCGTGCGCCCGGCCGCCGACCCCGGAGCTGGCGAGCCGGTCGACGGCGCCAGCTGGTCGGTGTCGGTCCACGGCGCCGACCACCCCGGCATCGTCCACCGGGTGACCCAGCTGCTCGCCGACCGTGGGGCCAACGTCGTCGACCTCAGCACTCGAGTGGTGCAGGGCGAACCTCCTGCCTACGTCCTGCGGTTGTCGGTGGTCGTGCCCACGACGATCGACCCCGACTCGCTCGGCCCCGAGCTGGTGGCGCTGGCCGGCGAGCTCGAAGTCGACGTGCGCCTGCGCCCCGACGAGCCCGACATCCTCTGAGCCCAGCGGGCGGGTGGTTGGGCTCTGGCCACTGTGGTCCGAGCCCAGCAGAGCCAGGTCCTCCTCGGATGTCTAGCTTCGTGGCCGGTGATCCGACCGGTGGTGTTGCTCCCCGACCCCTTGCTCAGCCGACCGTGCGTTCCGGTGGGCGAGATCGACGAAGCGGCGCGGTGCCTCGCCGAGGACCTCCTTGACACCATGCGGGCCTCGTCGCACAGCGTCGGGGTGGCCGCACCCCAGATCGGGGTGTCGCTGAGGGCCTTCTGCATGGACGTGACCGGGCACCCGAAGGCCCGCTCGTGCCACGGGGAGCTGGTCCTGTTCGACCCCGTCGTCCTCGAGGCCTCCTCCGAGCCCGCCCTGATGGAGGTGGGCCGGGAGGGCTGCATGAGCGTGCCCGATCTGACCGGCGACGTCGCTCGGGCCCGTGCTCTCGTCGTGCGGGGGATCACGCCCACCGGTGCCGAGCTCGTCCTCGAGGTCGACGCCTTCGAGGCTCGGGCCGTCCAACACGAACTCGATCACCTCGACGGGCTGTTGTTCCTCGACCGGGTGGTGGCAGGTGAGCGGGTGTTCCGGCGGCGCAGGTACCGCTGAAGTCCCCAACCATCACATCGGCGGGACGGAAGTAGCGTTCTTGGCCGATGGCCTTCCCGCCGAGGCTGCTCCACGACGGAGAGGAGACCGTCGTCGACGTCCGTCCGCACTGGACGTCGTTCTCCGGCGCCGCCCTTTCGTTGGTGGGGGCCCTGGCCGTGCTGAACGCCCTCTCCGCCGCCGAAGCCCACGACCTGCTCCAGCTGCTCTCCGCCGGAGCCACGCTGTTGGCGCTGGCTCGCTTCGTCGCGCGCTACCTCAGGTGGGCCAGCACCAGCTTCGTGGTCACCGACCAGCGCCTGGTCCATCGCGCCGGGGTGCTGACCAAGGAGATCGTCGAGATCCCCCTCGACCGGGTCCAGGCCGTGCGCTTCCGCCGGTCGGTGCTGGGGCGGCTGCTGGGCTACGGCGATCTGTTGGTGGAGTCAGGTGGCGAGCGGGGTGACCACCGTCACCCGGTCGCCCGCCTCCCTGACCCGGTTGCCGTGCAACGAGAGATCTCGCGGCAGTTGGCCGGCCACGGGCGCCGGTGAGACCGCCGTCTAGAAGCGCTCTTCGCGCACCACCGTCTCGCGGCCCGCACCCCGCCCGTAGGGCGAGAAGCTGCTGAGGAACACCGCCGAGAGCAACAGCCCGATGGCTCCGACGATCATCAGGATGACACCGACGGTGTCCAGGTCGAGGCCCTGCAGTGACACGTCTACGGCGAAGGCCAGGATGGCACCGACGGCAAGCAGGAACACGCTGACTCCGATACCCATCGCAGTGCTACCTCCTTGCGGGTCGATCTTCGGTCGACCACGCTCGTCGTCTCGTTTTCGACCCCGCCAACCTCGTAGGGTTACCCGCCAACACCACCAGCCAAACGATCGAGGCCAGCGCCGGTCGCGGGTGGTGGCCGGCGGCTGGAGGGGCGAGCGGTACCATCGCCGGCACATCGACAATGTCGGTCCACCGACGGCTGGAGGAGAGGTGGTCATGGCCGCTGGGTCCGTGGTGAAGATCAACGCCATCACCGTGCCGGTCGAGCACGGGGACGAGCTGGCTCGGCGCTTTGCCGCCAGAGCGGGCGAGGTCGATCGCCAGGACGGCTTCGAGGGCTTCGAGCTCCTGCGCCCGACCGACGGGCGCACGACGTGGCTGGTCGTCACCCACTGGCGCGACGAAGCGTCGTTCCAGGCGTGGATGGGATCGTCGGCGTTCCGCGACCAGCACCAGCAGCGCCCGAGCAGCCAGGCGCCGCTGGCGATGACCAGCGAGCTGTGGTCCTACGAGGTGGCGACCGGCAAGGAACCCTCCTGATCCTGTTCGACCTCCACGTCGCCTCGGCGTGGATCGTCATCGTCGGCAACGCCCTCACCGGCCTGTGGGCGCTCGGGGCCCATTGGGCGCCGTCGCTTCGGACCCGGGCGCTGTGGTGGTTCACTGCCGCGGTCGAGGTGGCCATCTTCGTGCAGGTCGGTTTCGGCGTCGCCATGGTGGCCGGCCAAGGCCGGGCGGCGGCGCAGTTCCACATGTTCTATGGCTTCGTCGCTCTCGTCACCGTCGGCATCATCTACTCCTACCGCCAGCAGCTCGAGCGTTGGCGCTTCCTGCTCTACGGCTTCGGAGGCCTGTTCCTCATGGGCCTCGGCCTGCGGGCCGTGACCATCGGCGCCCGCCCGTAGGCAGCTCGACGATCGAGACGGTCCGGGCCTCCCGCGGCCGCCGGCAAGGCACCCGCCGGTAGCGTGACGGCGGTGAGCGACGCCCCTCAACCCGTCCGTGTCGCGCCCGCCACTGCCGAGGCGGCACTGCTCGAACGGGTGCTGTTCGAGGTCAAGCGGATCATCGTGGGCCAGGACCGCCTGCTGGAGCGGGTGCTCGTGGCCCTGCTCGCCCGGGGCCACTGCCTGGTCGAGGGAGTCCCCGGCCTGGCCAAGACCCTGGCCATCGAGACCGTGGCCACGGCGGTGGGCGGCACCTTCTCCCGCCTCCAGTTCACCCCCGACCTGATCCCTGCCGACATCGTCGGCACCCGCATCTACCGAGCCGGAGCCGAGCGCTTCGACGTCGAGCTCGGCCCGGTGTTCGCCAACTTCGTCCTGGCCGACGAGATCAATCGGGCACCGGCCAAGGTGCAGTCGGCGTTGCTGGAGGTCATGGCGGAGAAGCAGGTGAGCATCGCAGGGGTGACCCACCAGGTTCCGTTGCCGTTCGTGGTGCTGGCCACCCAGAACCCGATCGAGAGCGAAGGGGTCTACCCGCTGCCCGAGGCCCAGAGAGACCGCTTCTTGATGAAGGTGGTGGTGGGCTACCCCAGCCACACCGAGGAGATGGAGGTGGTGCGGCGCATGGGCGTGCGGCCACCGTCTGCGGCCCGCGTGATCGATGTCGACGACCTCCTCCGCTTGCAGGAGGCAACCGATGCGGTGTTCGTCGACGCCGGGGTGGCCGACTACGCCGTGCGCCTCGTGCTCGCCACCCGGGCACCCGCCGACCACGGCCTCTCCGAGCTCTCCCCCTACATCGCCTACGGCGCCAGCCCCCGGGGCAGCCTCGGGCTGGTGGCGGCCGGACGCGCACTCGCCCTGCTGCGGGGGCGCGACTACCTCGTGCCCCAGGACGTGTTCGATGTTGCCTTCGACGTGTTGCGCCACCGCCTCGTGCTCTCCTACGAGGCGCTCGCCGAGGGCGTGGAGGCCGATGCCGTGCTGGCCCGGGTGCTCTCGGTCGTGACCGCTCCGTTGGTGGAGTCGCGGCGAGCCGGGTCGGCCGCCACGACGTGACGCTCGCTCCCACGCCCACCGTCGGATCGACGGGGCGACCGGGCACCGAAGAGCTGCTGCGGCGCCTCGAGCTCGTGGTCACCCGTCGCCTCGACGGGGTCCTCCAGGGGGACTACCAGGGGCTGCTTCCCGGTCACGGGAGCGAGGCGGGGGAGGCTCGGCAGTACCAGCCCGGCGACGACGTGCGCCTGATCGACTGGAACGTCACTGCCCGCACCGGCGAGGCCCACGTGCGCATGCCCATCGCCGACCGGGAGCTGACCACGTGGGCGGTGGTCGATCTGTCAGCCAGCCTCGACTTCGGGACCTCGTCCTGTGAGAAGCGTGACCTGGCGCTGGCTGCGGTCGCCGCCTTCGGTCATCTCACCGCTCGCGGCGGGAACCGCTTCGGAGCCGTGCTCGTGCACGGGACCTCGACGGTGTCGATGCCCGCTCGCTCCGGTCGCCGGCACCTGCTGGCCACCCTGCACCGGGTGGCCGCCACCCCTCGCGCCGACGGCGGCGGGCCCACCGACCTGGGCGCGGCGCTGCGGATGTGCGGGCGGGTGGCCCGCCGGCGGGGGCTGGTGGTGGTGGTGAGCGACTTCGTCGGGGTACCCGGCTGGGACCGGCCGCTTCGCAACCTCGCCGCCCGCCACGACGTGGTGGCGGTCGAGGTGCTCGACCCGAGGGAGCTGGAGCTGCCCGACGTGGGAATGCTGGCCCTGGTCGACCCCGAGACCGGACGACGTCTCGAGGTGCAGACGGCCAATCCCAAGCTGCGGGCCCGCTACGCGGACGCGGCGGCGCGCCAGCGAGAAGAGCACCGGCGGGCGGTGCGGGGCGCCGGTGCCGACCACCTGGTGCTGCGCACCGACCGCGACTGGCTGGCCGACGTGGTGGCCTTCGTCGACTACCGCCGTCGGCGCCGGCGTGCCTCGGGGATCCCGGGACGCCAGCGGTGACCTTCCTGGCGCCGGAGCGGTTGGCGCTGCTGGTCGCCGTCGTGGCGCTGGCGGTGGCCTACGTCATCGTCCAGGTGAGGGGGCGGCGGCGCTACGCAGTGCGCTTCACGAACCTCGCCCTGCTCGGCTCGGTCGCCCCCGCCAGCCCCGGCTGGCGCCGCCATCTGCCCGCCGCGCTCCTGCTGGCATCGTTGCTGGCGATGGTGGCGGCACTCGCCCACCCTGCCCGGGCCGAGCTGGTCCCCCGCGAGCGGGCCACCATCATCATGGCGATCGACGTGTCGATCTCCATGGACGCCACCGACGTACGGCCGTCGCGCCTGGCATCGGCCAAGGAGGCGGCCATCTCGTTCGCGGAGCTGCTCCCCGAGGAGATCAACCTCGGTCTGGTGGCCTTCGCCGGGTCGGCTCGGGTGCTGGTGCCCCCGACCACGGACCGCCCGATGGTCACCGCCGCCATCGACCGCCTGGAGCTCTCGGAGTCGACCGCCATCGGCGACGCCGTGCTCGCCTCTCTCGACGCCATCGAGTCGGTGCCCGACGCAATCGATGGTCAGCCGGTCCCTGCTCACATCCTGTTGCTCTCCGACGGCGAGACCCAGGTGGGCACGCCGAACGACGTGGCGGCCCAGGCTGCCAGCGAGGCGGGGGTGCCGGTCACCACCATCGCCTTCGGCACCCCCGAGGGGGTGATCAGCTACCAGGGCCAGAGCGTGCCGGTGGCCGTCAACCAGGCCGACCTGCGGGCCCTGGCCGACGCCACGGGGGGGTCGGCGTTCGAGGCGGCCACCACCGAGCAGCTGGAGACGGTCTACCGCGACATCGGCAGCTCCATCGGTTTCGTCACCGAGCAGCGCGAGATCGGAGGCTGGTTCACCGGTGTCGCCTTCGCCCTGGCCATGCTGGCCGGGGTGGGGTCGCTGGTGTGGTTCTCCCGGCTCCCCTAGCAGCCGCCCGGCGGTCGTGCGGTGCCGCCCCAGCGGCCTAGGAGCCGTTCCGGTCGGTCTCGAAGCCGGGCGTACCCATGTCGACCTCCGAGCCGAGACGCAGCTGGGTGGCCCGGCCCCCGGCGTCGAGGCGGAACACCACCCGTTGGCCCTGTCGCAGCATCCGGAACACCGAGCCGTCGAGGGCGTCGGGGGCCAGGTCGTACTCGGACAGGTCGCTGTCGGACATCACGACGCCCTGGCCGCTCCCCGGGTCGTAGGCCTTCACCACACCCTGCACTCGACTCCCTCGACTCGTGCTCGAACCAGGGGCCCGAAGGTGTCAGGCCTCGGCACGCGCGGGACGGCCGGGCTTGGTGACCCTGCCGGCCTTGATGCACGACGTGCACACGTGCAGGCGCCTCGGCGCCCCGTCGACCACCGCCCGGACGCGCTGGATGTTGGGGTTCCAGCGCCGCTTGGTGCGCCGGTGGGAGTGGCTGATGGTCATCCCGAAGGAGGGGTGCTTGCCGCACAGCTGACATACCGCTGCCATGGGCGGGCATGCTACCAGTGCACCGGGGCCGGCCCTCAGCCGGCGGGTAGCATCACCGGCCATGCAACGCCTGGAGCACCTGGGGGCGGGCGACCTGAGGGCGGTGGTGACCGCCTACCGCGACGCTCTGAAGGCTCACCGCGAGGCCATCAACGGCCTCAACGTCTACCCCGTCCCCGACGGCGACACCGGTACCAACATGGCGCTCACCCTCGAGTCGGTCGTGGCTGAGCTCGAGGGGGCCGGTCAGAGCATGGCCTCGGTCTGCGACGCGGTCGCCCGCGGCTCGCTCATGGGCGCCCGCGGGAACTCCGGCGTGATCCTGTCCCAGATCCTCCGGGGCCTGACCTCGGTGCTGCGGGACGCCGAGCGCGCCAACGGCGAGGTGGTGGCTCGGGCCCTGAAGGCAGCGGCCGAAGGGGCGTACCAGGCGGTGGGGCGCCCGGTCGAGGGGACGATCCTCACCGTGGTCCGGGAGGCAGCGGAGGCAGCGGCCGGCGCCCGAGCGGACGCGGCCCTGGTCGAGGTGCTCGACGCCGCCCGTGCCGAGGGTGCGGCCTCGCTGGGTCGCACGCCCGAGCTGCTCGACGTGCTCCGCCAGGCCGGCGTGGTCGACGCCGGGGGAAGCGGCTTCCTGCTCCTGCTCGACGCCGTCCTCAGCGTGGTCGACGGCCGCCCTCTCCCCGAGCCGGCAGCGGTGCCCGTCGGGCGCAGCGCCGCGCATCCCCCGGCGCCGAGCGATGTGGAGACCCCCGGGGGGCCCCGCTACGAAGTGATGTTCCTGCTCGAGGCTCCCGACGAGGCCGTGCCCGCGCTGCGGACGGCGTGGGAGGCCATCGGTGACTCCATCGCCGTGGTCGGGGGCGAGGGCATCTGGAACTGCCACGTCCACACCGATGACATCGGGGCGGCGGTGGAGGCGGGGATCGACGCCGGCCGTCCCCGCCAGATTCGAGTGACCGACCTGGCCGGGCAGGTCCAGGAACAGGGCTGGGTCGACCGGGCGGCGGCGCCGGCCTCAGAGAGACCGGCCGTCGCCGGCACCACCGCGGTGGTGGCGGTGGCCAGCGGCGAGGGGCTGCACCGTCTGTTCCGGTCGCTGGGTGCCACCGAGGTCGTGGCCGGGGGCCAGTCGATGAACCCTTCCACCGCCGAGCTCCTCGACGCGGTCGAGGCCACCGGCGCCGAGCAGGTGGTGGTGTTGCCGAACAACAGCAACATCATGGCCGTGGCCGAGCAGCTCGACGGGCTCACCGCCCGGACGGTGCGGGTCGTGCCCAGTGAGGGTGTCGCCGAGGGGCTGGCGGCACTGCTCGCCCTCGACCCCCGAGCGGGGGCGGAGGAGAACGCCAAGGCCATGGCTACGGCGGCCGCCCCGGTGGTGGCCGGCGAGGTCACCAGGGCGGTGCGCAGCTCCAGCTGCGCTGCCGGTCCCATCGCCGCCGGCGACTGGCTCGGCATCGGGCCCGGGGGCATCGAGGTGGTGGAGGAGGACGCGGCGGCGGCCGCCATCGCCCTGCTCGGCGTGCTCGCCGAAGACCGCCACGAGCTGGTCACCCTCATCGAGGGGGAAGAGGCAGCGGCCGAGGACACGTCCCGCATTACCGGTTGGCTGGCCGAGCACCGACCGGACGTGGCGGTCGAGGTCCACCACGGTGGCCAGCCCCTGTACCCGTATCTTCTCGGCATCGAGTGAGCGTTCGCCCCGGTCCGGTCACGAGGCGCGGGGAGGGGGCATGAGGCGGCTGCGCCAGTTGGCAGGGGTCCCGGTCACGGAGCTGGCCGGGGTGGGGCCGAAGAAGGCCGAGGGGTTGGCGGTTCTGGGCATCTCCAGCGTCCTCGACCTGCTGATGCACTACCCCCGCCGCTACATCGACCGCACCAACCAGGCCCACATCGCCGATCTCGGGCTCGGGGAGGAGGGGATGGTGCTGGGGCGGGTGCGGCGGGTGCAGTCGCGACGGACCCGCAACCGCCGCAGCCTGGTGGAGGTCGATGTCACCGACGGTTCGGGCTACCTGCGCTGCACCTTCTTCAACCAGGCGTGGCGGGCCAACCAGCTGAAGGCCGGGACCAGCGCCATCTTCTTCGGAAAGCTCGAGGAGTTCCAGGGGCGGCGGCGCATGACCAACCCGGTCGTCGACCTGGTCGGCGACCGCACTGGTCGCATCGTCCCCGTGTACCCCCAGTCGGACAAGGCCGGCCTCACGACGTGGGAGCTGGGCGCCTGGGTCGAGGAGGCGCTGGGCCGGGCGGGGACGCTGGCCGATCCGGTGCCGGTGGAGGTGGTCGAGCGCTACGGGTTGGTCGACCGCACCGCTGCCCTCCACGGCATCCACCTGCCCGCCTCGGCGAGCGAGCACCGGGCCGCGCGCCTGCGGCTGGTGTTCGACGAGCTGTTGCGGATCCAGCTGGTCCTGGTCCGGCGCAAGCGTGACCTGGAGCTGCGGGCGGTGGGTATTGCCCACGACGTGGCGGGAGGGCTGGTGGAGCGCTTCCACCGGCGACTCCCCTTCCCGCTCACCGACGCCCAACGCCGAGCCCTCGCCGAGATCGAAGCCGACCTGGCCGCCTCCGTCCCGATGCACCGTTTGCTCCAGGGTGACGTGGGCGCCGGGAAGACCCTCGTCGCCCTCAGCGCCCTGTTGGTTGCCGTCGAGGGCGGGCGCCAGGGGGCGTTCATGGCTCCCACCGAGGTGCTGGCCGAGCAGCACCACGCGAGCATCCGCGGGCTCCTCGAGGGGCTCACGCTGGCCGACGAGGGCGGCAACCTCTTCGACGAGCGCCCGGTGCGGGTGGAGAGCCTCACCTCCCGGAGCACCCCCTCCGAACGATCGCGCCTGGCCGGGGCGCTGGCGTCGGGCGAGGTCGACATCGTGGTCGGCACCCATGCCCTCATCCAGGAGAAGGTGGCGTTCCGCTCGCTCGGGGTGGCGGTCATCGACGAGCAGCACCGTTTCGGGGTGGAGCAGCGGGCGGCGTTGCGGGAAAAGGGCGAAGCGATCCCCGACGTGTTGGTCATGACCGCCACGCCCATTCCCCGCACCGCGGCGATGACGGTCTACGGCGACCTCGACGTGAGCGTGCTCGACGAGCTCCCGCCCGGTCGTACACCCGTCGTCACCCGGTGGGCCCGCACCGCCGCTGAGGAGGCCGAGGCGTGGGCCTGCGTGGCCGCCGAGGTCGAGGCCGGTCACCAGGCCTACGTGGTGTGCCCGCTGATCGAGGAGTCCGACAAGCTCGAGGCCCGCTCCGCCCAGGAGACCTACGACCGGCTGAGCACCGGCGAGCTGGCCGGGCTGCGCCTCGGGTTGCTGCACGGCCGGGTCGGGGTGAAGGACAAGGAGGTGGCCATGGAGGCGTTCCGGGCCGGGCGCATCGACGTCCTCGTGGCCACCACCGTCATCGAGGTCGGCGTCGACGTGCCCAACGCCACCGTCATGGTGGTCATCGACGCCGACCGCTTCGGGCTGGCCCAGCTCCACCAGCTCCGGGGCCGGGTGGGCCGGGGCTCGGCCGCCTCGTGGTGCTACCTGCTGGCCGACGCAGCAGACGTCGTCGCCGACGGCCAGGCCCGCCTGGAGGCGCTGGAGCGGACCAGCGACGGCTTCGAGCTGGCCGAGGTCGACCTCGGGCTGCGAGGCGAGGGCACCCTGATGGGGGCGCACCAGAAGGGTCGCAGCGACCTGCGCCTGGCCTCGCTGCGCCGTGACGAGGTCTGGGTCGGCCGGGCCCGGGAGGTGGCCTTCGAGCTGGTCGACGGCGAGGGAGGGCTCGACGGGCACCCCCTGCTGGTGGACGAGGTCGCCCTGCTCCTCGGCGCCGACGACAGCGCAGACGACGAGCGCACCGAGTTCCTGTTCAAGAGCTAGACGTTCGCCTCCCTCAGTCCGGCACTTGGTACCTCTGAGCGCTACTGCGAGCGCGAGCACCGGGTGATGCCGGCGGCGCTACCGTGCCGGCGATGCGGGTGGTGGCCGGGGTCGCCCGGGGGCGGCGACTGGCCGCCCCTTCCGGCCGGTCGATCCGCCCCACGAGTAACCGGGTGCGCGAGGCGGTGTTCAACGCGCTGACCAGCCTGGGGGTGGTCGAAGGGGCGGCCGTGGTCGATCTGTTCGCCGGCTCGGGGGCGATGGGGGTCGAGGCGCTCTCCCGGGGGGCGGCCAGCGTGACCTTCGTCGACCACGACGCCCGGGCCCTCACCGTGGTGCGGGCCAACCTGGCGAGCACCGGCTTGGAGCCCGAGGCGCGACTGGTGCGCAGTGACGTCGTGCGGTTTCTCGCCGGAGCGCCCGGGCGCTTCGACCTCGCCCTCGTCGATCCCCCCTACCGCTTCGACGACGACGCCTGGTCGGCGGTGCTGGGCACGCTCGACGCCGAGGTGGCGGTGCTCGAATCCGATCGAGCCGTGCAACCCGGTCCGCGCTGGGATCCTCTCCGGGTCAAGAACTACGGGGCTACGGTGGTGACCATCGCCCGGCAGCGCTGACGGCTGCACGGACCCGGAGGGCAGGGTGACCAAGGTTCTCTACCCGGGGTCGTTCGATCCCTTCCACAACGGGCATCGCGAGCTGGTCGAGACCGCGGCCTTCCTCTTCGACGAGGTGGTGGTGGCGGCGTGGCACGACCCGGCCAAGGGCGTACCCCTGCTCACCCTCGACGAACGGGTGGCGGTCATCGAGGCGTCGCTGGCCCACGTCGGCAACGCCTCGGTGACCCGTTTTGCCTCGCTGGTGGTCGATCTCGCCAAGGAGGTGGGTGCGGACATGATCGTGCGTGGGCTGCGGGCACCGTCGGACCTCGAGAGCGAGATGGCTCAGGCACAGATGAACCTGGCCATGTCCGGGGTCCACACCCTGTTCGTGCCGTCCGCCTCACCAAACTCCTACATTGCATCGAAGTACATCCGCGAGATCGTCCGTCTCGGCGGCGATGTCACCACCATGGTCCCCCCGGCCGTGGCTTCGCGGCTCCACCAAAGGTTCCCGAGATGAAGGGAGGCGACGTCATGGGCATCGCTGAGCACGACTACGGCCGCGCTGCCACCGGAGCAGCCGACGTGGAGACCCTGCTGCGCAGGGTGGCCGACCTGATCGGCAACGCTCGGCCCATGCCGCTGTCGGCGTCGGTGATGGTCAACCGTGACGAGGTGCTCGAGCTGGTCGACGAGGCGCTCAACCGCCTGCCCGAGGAGCTTCGGGCGGCGAGGTGGCTGCTGAGGGAGCGCCAGGAGTTCCTCGCCAAGGTGCGGCGGGAGGGCGACGAGATCCTCGAGGCGGCCCGGGTGCGAGCCGAGCGGATGGTGCAGCGCACCGAGGTCGTCCGGGCCGCCCAGCAGAGCGCCCGGCGAACCGTCGACGAGGCCGAGGCCGAGGCGCGGCGCCTGCGCCACGAGGCCGAGGACTTCTGCGACCAGAAGCTGGCGCAGTTCGAGATCGTGCTCGACCGCACCACCAAGACCGTCCAGGCCGGTCGGGCCCGCCTCCAGGCCGCGCTGCCCGCTGACGAGAGCGCCGGGGAGGGCCTCGACGACGGGGTCAGCCGCGAGCCCGAGTTCTACGACCAGGACTCGTCGTGAGCCGGCCTCGCGTGCTCACCGTCAGCGTCGCCGACCTCCTTCGTCGTCCCGGCCAGCGCCGCCACGAGTCGATCGACGCGGTGCTCGACGGCCTGCAGGTCCTCGGGTCCCAGGTGCCGCTAGACGCAGCCGTGCACGTCGAGGTCGACCTCGAGTCGCTCAACGAGGGGATGGTGGTCAAGGGCACGGCCGAGGCACCGTGGGTGGGGGAGTGCCGGCGATGCCTGGGCCCGGTGAAGTCGAAGCTCCGCACTGGGATCCTCGAGGTCTACGAAGCCCATCCCACCGAGGGTGAGACCCAGCTCCTCGAGGGCACCGAGATCGATCTCGAACCCGTCGTCCGCGAGGCGGTGCTGCTCGAGCTCCCCCTGGCTCCGCTGTGCCGCCACGACTGTGCCGGCTTGTGCCCGCGCTGCGGTGCCGATCGCAACGAGGTGCCGTGCGGGTGCGGGACCGACGATCCCGACCCCCGGTGGGCCGGCCTCGAGGGCCTGCGCTTCGAGGAGTGAGCTCGTCGTGCTCAGGGCGCCGGCGGAGCACCCGTCCGCAGCGCCGGTCACCTTCTCCGGTGCCGCTGCGCTGACCGCGCCTCAGCCCGCGTTCTCGTGGGACGGCGTAGCCGCGGCTGCCCTGGCCGCAGCGGTGGCTCCGCGTCGGCGTCGATGGGGGTGAGGAGCAGGGCAGCGGCTAGCCTGGCTCGGCTTCCGGGGGCCGGCGAGCATGAGGAGTGCGGGCGATGGCTGTTCCCAAGAAGAAGACCAGCAAGGCCAAGGCCAGGAGCCGCCGGGCGTCGGCGTGGACCCTGTCGGTCCCCGCCCGCAGCGTGTGTCCGCAGTGCGGCTCGGCCAAGCTGCCTCATGTCGTGTGCTCCACCTGCGGTTGGTACGGCGGGCGCCAGGCCATCGAGGTCGAGTGAGCACCAGCGACACCTCCTCCCGCTGCCGGCCCTGAGCCGCCACCTCCACCGCGTGGGTCCCGCCACACCATGAAGCCGGTCGCGGTCGACGCCATGGGGGGGGACCGGGCCCCGGGCGAGATCGTCGCTGGTGCCCGCACCGCCGCCGAAGGTGGGATCCCCGTGCTCCTGGTGGGCCGGCCCGACGACATCGCCGCCAGCGGGGCCGGAGACCTCGAGGTCCTGGCTTGCACCGAGGTCATCGAGATGCACGACGACCCGGGAAGGGCGATACGCGGCAAGAAGGATGCATCGGTCCTGCGTGCCGCCGAGGCCGTGCGCGACGGGGCGGCCTCGGCCATGGTCAGCGCCGGCAACACCGGGGCGGCCATGGCCAGCGCCTTGCTGCGGATGGGCCGGATCCGAGGCGTCCACCGCCCGGCCATCGCCACCCCCATCCCCGTACCCAGGTCGCGCCCGACGGTGCTGCTCGACGCCGGTGCCAACGCCGAGTGCCAGGCCAGCTGGCTGGTGCAGTTCGCGCAGATGGGGGCGGTGTACGCCCGAGCGCGATACGGGGTCGACGAACCCCGGGTCGGCCTGTTGTCGGTGGGGGAGGAGGCAACCAAGGGCAGCGGCCTGGTCAAGGAGGCCCATGCCTTGCTCGCCGATCCGGCGTGGAGCAGGGGTTCCGGTGGGAAGTTCGTCGGCAACGTCGAGGGTCGTGACGTGATGAGCGACGACGTCGAGGTGGTGGTCACCGACGGGTTCACCGGCAACGTCGTGCTCAAGACCCTCGAAGGAGGGATGCGCTTCATCGAGCGAGCACTGCTGGAAGCCATGACCGCGACCGAGGAGCTGCGGGCAGCGTTCGAGGTCCTGTGGCCGGCGGTGCTGCCTCTCGTCACCGAGCTCGATCCCGAAAGCTACGGGGGGGCGATGCTCCTCGGCGTCGACGGAGTGTGCATCATCAGCCACGGGTCGTCGTCGGCCAAGGCCGTCGTCAACGCCCTCGGCGTCGCTCGGGAGATGGTCGAGGCCGATCTGGTGGCCGCCCTGGCGTCGGCGGTCAAGCCGTGAGCGGGCGAGAGGTGTTCACAAGCGCGCAAGTGCGCGGGGTGTAGACTTCCGTCTCCGTGCCATCAAGGTCGGCCCGCCTGACCTCGCCCTGATCGTCCAAAGCAGATGGAGTGCCCTGTGCCTGCTGAGACCCATGTGGAGCACAGCCCGATGGACCGAGCTGCGGTCTTCGAGCTCATCCGCGACCGCCTTGCCGACATTCTGGAGATCGACGCCTCCGGAATCGCCGAGGCCGATTCGTTCAGCGAGGACCTGGAGGCCGACTCGCTGGCCCTCATTGAGCTGGTGGAGGCCATCGAAGAGGAGGTGGGCGAGCGTACCGTCGGTTTCCGTATCGAGGACGAAGACCTCGAGGACCTGAAGACGGTGCGAGACGCCGTCGATTACGTCTGCGCCCGCCTCGGCTGAGGCACGCTTGGCCGCGCCCCGTACAGAGGCGCTGATCGGGCGCCTCGAGTACCACTTCGACGACGAGGAGCTGTTGGTGCGCGCCCTCACCCACCGGTCGTGGTGCGCCGAATGGCCGGGCCACGAGTCGAACGAACGGTTGGAGTTCCTCGGTGACGCCGTGCTCGGCCTGGTGGTCACCAACCACGTCTACCGCACCTACCCGACGCTGCCCGAGGGCGAGCTGGCAAAGGTACGGGCCACGGTGGTGAGTGCGGCGGCGCTTGCGGAGCTGGCGCTCGAGCTGGGTGTGGGCGAGGGGCTGCTGCTGGGAAAGGGCGAGGACGCCTCGGGCGGCCGGGAGAAGCCCTCCATCCTCGCCGACGCCACCGAGGCGGTCATCGGGGCGGTGTACCTCGACGGTGGCTGGGATGCCGCCGCCGGGCTGGTGCTGCGCCTGGTAGCCGGCCGCATTGCCGACGCCGCCTCGGGCCCCGGTGGGCAGGACTACAAGACACGTCTCCAGGAGCTGTCTGCCCGGCGCTTCGAGACCGTGCCCCGATACGAGGTGGCCGACCACGGCCCCGATCACGCCAAGCACTTCTCCGCCACGGTCTGGGTCGGCGACACCGCTCGGGGCACCGGACAGGGACGGTCGAAGAAGCAGGCCGAGCAGGCTGCGGCCCGGATGGTGTGGAAGGTCCTGGAGGGGGCTCCGCCCGGCATCGAGGGAAGCGACTGATGCCCGAGCTCCCCGAGGTGGAGACGCTGCGCCGGGACCTCGACAAGGAAGTGGTCGGGCGCAGGATCAAGGCGGTGGAGGTGACCGGGATGCGAGCCATCCGCCGTCACCCGAACAAGAAGCACTTCATCGCCAAGGTCGAGGGCCACAAGATCGAGCGCGTGTCGCGCCGGGGCAAGTACCTGCTGCTGTCGCTCGGCGACGAGGTCCTCGTCATCCATCTCGGCATGAGCGGCCAGCTGCTCAAGGTCGCGCCAAAAGACGCCGTTGCCCCCCACACCCACGTGACCATCACCTTCACCCAAGGGGGGCAGCTGCGCTTCGTCGACCCCCGCACCTTCGGCGAGATGTTCGCGGTGGCCGCCGAGTCGCTGGCCTACGACGTCCCCGAGGTCAGCGAGCTGGGCTTCGACCCGCTCGAGGACGTCATGAGCTGGGACGCCTTCGGTGCCCGCCTGCGGGCTCGCAAGGTGAAGCTGAAGACCCTCCTCATGGACCAGCGCTTCGTCGCCGGAATCGGCAACATCTACAGCGACGAGATCCTCTGGGCCGCCGGCCTCCGCCATGACCGCAGCTCCGAGTCGCTCAGCACCCAGGAGGTGCGGCGACTGTACCGGGCGCTGTTGGAGACCTTGCACGAGGCGGTCAAGCTCCGGGGCTCGTCGCTGTCGGACCAGCAGTATCGCGACCTCTACGGGGTCATCGGTGGCTATCAGGTCGAGCACAAGGTCTACGCCCGGGAGGGGGAGGCGTGCCGGCGTTGCCGTCAGCCGATCGTGCGGGCGAAGTGGGGCCAACGCTCCACGTTCTTCTGCGCCGGCTGCCAGGTGTGATGACGAACGGGCTCGAGGGGAGCTCCGCTGCACCCTCCTGACGAGCTGGTGCGCTCGGCGGTGGAAGCAGCCGTGGCGCTGGCCCGGCTGCAGGCAGACGACGACAGCGGTACACCCCCACCCCGGGGACTGCGCCCGTTCCTGCGCTTCACCCGGCTGCCCGACCGGGCCGTCACCGCCGTCCGGAAGGTCCTCGACGAGGACGAGGGGTTCCGGGACCAGGTGCGCCGTTCGACCTCGGAGGATCGGGTGGGACGAGCGTCCTGGCTGTTCCTCGACCGGCCGGAGGGGTGGGAGAACGAGCTCGAGGCGCTGATCGCCGTCGCCTCGCAGGAGGCGGGCGAGGCAAGCCAGCGGCAAGCGGAGTCGGTGATCTCCAAGCGGCTGGCGGTCGCCCACGCCGCTCGGCGGCGGGCCGAGGAGGCCGCCGCTCGCCTCGGGGCGGAGCTGGTCGAGACCAAGGAGCTGGTCGCGTCCGAGCGTCGGGCCCGCCGTCGGATCGAGACCGACGCGGGCCGCTCGCGCCGGCGTTCGAACGACCTCGAGGCGGAGGTCGCCGAGCTGCGCTCGTTGGTGGCGCGCCTCCAAGAGACGCTCGAGGGAGCCCCCGAGGCCGAACCACGAGGCGGCGACGGTGTGGAGGTCGGGGCACCCGCAGCGGAGGCGGGCTCGCCTGCGGGCGTCGAGCTCGACTTCGACCCCCGGGCACTGGTGGCGACCTACGGTGCCGTGCTCCAGGCCGCCGATGGGATCAGCGTCGCCCTCGCCGACCTCGGGCGCGAGCTCGCCCCGTTGCTCGACGTCGAGGAGCAGACCGGCTCCGCCCTTCCGGTGCCGCCCTCGCCGCCACCGGGGCCAGCGCCGGCGCGGCCACGTCAGCCCGCAGCCCTGCCGCCGGCGATCCTCGACGACAGCGTCGAAGCGGCCGAGCATCTCCTGCGCACCGAGGGCGTGGTCGTCCTCGTCGACGGCTACAACCTCACCAAGCTGGCCCGTCCCGAGATGACCTTGGCCGAGCAACGGCGTTGGCTGGTGGACGCGGCCATGGAGACCGCCACCCGTACCGGTGCCCGCTTCGAGGTGGTGTTCGACGGGGCCGACGACCAAGGAAGCGCACCCCCCGACCTCGCCCGCCGCGCCGGGGTGCAGGTGCGGTTCTCGCCGGCCGGGGTCGACGCCGACGACGTCGTGCTGGAGCGTGCGCGGGCACCCGGCCAGGGACCAGTCGTCGTCGCCTCCGATGACCGGCGAGTTCGCGATGGCGCCCGCCGCCTCGGCGCCAACGTCGTGGGAGCAGCCCAGCTGCTCGCCGCCATGAAGCGACCACTGAACCGGTGACGCCACGGTGACGTCGCGTCGGGGTCCGCGAATGTGCGAGCCCTTGGTGCTACCGTCGGCTGAGGGCCGGTCCGACCCACGGGCCGGACACTTCCGGGGGACCGTGTGCAGAAGCTCCACTTCGTAGGGTTCACGCCCGACCTCGACGGTTTGATCCTCTCCGACCGGGAGGGCTCCACCTCAGGTTCCCACGTGGTGGTGCTCGACGACCGCCTGCTGCAGGTCATGAATGACGCCGGTCGTATCCGATCCGCAGCTGGCGCCGGCCAGCCCGGCACCGACAATCGCCGAGCGGCGTCACGCCAGGGAAGCGCGTTGTCGCCCCGGGAGCTGCAGGACCGGTTGCGAGCGGGGTGGACCGTCGAGGAGGTCGCCAAGGAAGCGGGCACTGACGTGGCGTGGGTCAACCGCTTCGCCGCTCCGGTACGGGCAGAACAGGCCCAGGTCGTGAACCGGGCGCGAGAGCTCGTGTTCGACAAGGCGCGCCTCGGGCCCTCCATTCTTCCCCTCGGGGCGTCCGTGCAGCGCAACCTGCTCGAACGGGGGCTGCGACTCCCCGACGACGAGCTCGAGACGTTGTGGAGCGGGTTCCAGCTCTCCGACGGGCTGTGGGTCGTCCGCTTCGCCTACACATCTCGCGGCCGCCCCCAGCAGGCCGAGTGGATCGTCGATCTGGCCAAGGGACGCCTCCAGGCGCGCGACCGGTTGGCGGGTCAGCTCGGGCACGTCGCCCAGGGCCGGGCCATGCCGCTGGTGGCCGACGAGACTCCGGCGGTCGCCCCGGTGGCCCCACCGTCGTCGGGCAAGCGCCGTCGACGGGCGGCGGCCACGGCGTCGAGCCTGGCCGGGGAGGCGCCTGCGGCGACCGGCGTGCCGGCACCCGTGAAGAAGCAGTCACCGGGCAGGAAGGCCAGCGCGGCGAACGAGGTGTCGGTGAGCACGAAGGCGGCGGCGGCCAAGGCGGCAGGGGCCAAGAAGGCGAGCGCGACCACGAAGGCGGCAGGGGCCAAGGCGGCAGCGGCCAAGGCGGCAGGAGCCAAGAAGGCGAGCGCGACGACGAAAGCGGCAGCGGCCAAGGCGGCAGCGGCCAAGGCCGCAGCGGCCAAGAAGGCGGGCGCGACCACGAAGGCGGAGAAGGCCGAAAGGGCGAACGCTGCTCCCGCCAAGCGGCTCACCTTCGCGACCAAGGTGCCAGCCACCAAGAAGGCCGCTGGGGCGGGTGAACTTTCCCGCTCCCGGAGGGCGGTCGCCAAAGAGGCGCCACCAATGACGTCGCCGGCGAAGCGGATCGCCCCGACCCCACAGATGGCACCCGCCACCACCAAGGCGTCGCCGGTCACCAGGGCAGCGCCGGCCAAGCGGGGCTCCTCGGCCAAGAAGGCGCCGCCGCCAGAGAAAGCTCCACTGGCCCCGTCGGCGAGCACCACCGAAGCCTCGGACCTGCCCGATCCTGCCGCGTCTGTCGCCGAGCCGTCACCGCCGATTGCGGAGCCATCGGCACCGCCGGCAGCGGAGCCTCCGAGTTCGCCTCCGCACCGGGACGCGGTGTCGGATCCCCCGGACCGGGTGTTCGCGCTACCCGGTCCGGCCCGGGTGAGCGACGCCGACGACGGCGAGGACGAAGCCAGCGCTGCCCCCGATACCAGCTCGAGCTCGGTGCCGGCGCCCCGGGGTGAGGATCGCATCTTCCGCCGAGCGTCGGGGCCGAGCTCGCCCCGTGGCGCTGCTCCCCGGCGGGAGGCGCCACCCGACGGCGAAGATGGCGTTGCCGACAGCGAGCTCCTCCATGGCCCGCTTCCTGCGCCGGCCCCGATCGCCGTGCCCGACCATGTTCGAGACGCGGTCGCCGAGCCCATCGGTGAGTCTCCTGCCCCACCCCCCGGCGCCCGGCGATCACCTCGAGCCCGCTCGGCCCGCAGGCCCGAGGGCGCGTCCCCGTCGGCGCCTGCTCGGGGCGAGCCCGAGGAGCTGGCACGACCAGACCCGCCTCGGTCATCGGCGTCCGCGGTGTTCCGCCCCGACCTCACCCGGGCCGCCGAGGCGCCGCCTCCCGCCCCGCCGGTCGACCCCGACGACGCCGCCACGGTGGTAGAGGGCCTGGCTGCGCTCTACCCCCCGTCCGTCGCCGGGGCCGACGGCGAGCCGAAGCGCCGCCGCCGCCGACTCAGACGGGGTTGACCGCCTCCGCCGCCGAGCCGTCCCGTGACAAGGGCCGGGGCTGAGCGGTGGCCCACCTCCTTGTCACCAATGACTTCCCCCCCAAGGTCGGGGGGATCCAGGCCTATCTGTGGGAGCTGTGGCGCCGTCTGCCACCTCGGGACGTCACCGTGGTCACGACCTCTCACGACGGCGACGCCGCCTTCGACCGGAACCAGCTGTTTCGGATCGAGCGCCTCCCGCAGCCGGTGCTCCTGCCCACGCCGGCGTTGGCTCGGCAGGTCAACGCCCTTGCGGAGGCGGTGGGGGCGTCGGTGGTCGTCCTCGATCCCGCGTTGCCTCTCGGTCTCCTGGGAAGGCGCCTGGAGCGGCCCTACGCGGTGGCCGTCCACGGCGCCGAGGTCAGTGTTCCCGCCCGCTTGCCCGGCGGTCGAGCGCTGTTGGGCGAGGTCTTCGTCGGCGCCGAGCACGTCATCGCCAGTGGTGGCTACGTGGCTGCCGAGGTGGAACGCCTCGCCGGACCGGCCCTTCCCGTCACCGTGGTGCCCCCCGGGGTCGACGTCGAGCGGTTCCGTCCTCTCGACGCCGACCAGCGAGCGGAGGCCCGAGCCGGCTTCGGGCTCCCCTCCGAGGGTCGCCTGGTCGTGGGCGTCAGCCGCCTGGTCCCGCGCAAGGGCTTCGACGTCCTGGTGAAGGCGGCCGCCCTTCTCGCCCCCACCCGTCCCGATCTCGTCGTGGCCATCGCCGGGGCGGGACGCAAAGCCGCGGCTCTGGCTCGGCTGGTGTCCCGCACCGGTGCCCCCGTCCGCCTGCTGGGCGAGGTCGCCCATGGCTCGCTGCCGCTGCTGGTGGGCGCCTCGGACGTGTTCGCGGTCCCGTGCCGCAACCGTTGGGGGGGTCTGGAGCAAGAGGGCTTCGGCATCGTGTTCCTCGAGGGGGCCGGGGTCGGGGTCCCGGTCGTGGCCGGTCGCAGCGGCGGCACCCCGGAGGCGGTGCGCCACGGCGAGACCGGCTTCGTCGTCGATCGGCCGCACCATGCCGGTGCGGTGGCGGCAGCCATCGGCCTCCTCCTCGACGACCCCGAGCTCCGCCGCCGGATGGGTCAACACGCACGGAGCCGAGTCATCGACCACTTCCGCTACGACGTCCTGGCCGTCCAGCTCCAGGCCAGGCTGGCCAGCATCAGCGGCGGACCCTAGGACCGACCGCCGCGCCTACCATCGAGGACGACACGACACATCCCGATGCCCCGTCTCGGTCCCGGTCCAGACGATCGGTCAACCAGGAGGTGCCATGGCCGCCATCACCGAGGAGCAGGTGCGTGAGCTCGCTGGCTTCCGAGGGAAGCTCGCACCGGTCACGTCGTGCTATCTCGACGTCGACGGGGCCCGCCAGATCCGCCACCAGGACGTGGTCCGAGAGCTCGACCGGCTGCTACGGGTGGCCCGTGCTCGCCAGAACGGGGATCACTCGGTGGCCAACGACCTGCGCCGGATCGAGGAGCACGTCAAGGGCGGTCTCGACCGCTCGCGCACCCGGGGACTGGCCATGTTCTCGTGCTCGGCCCACGACTTCTGGCGGGTCATCGAGCTGCCGGTGCCCGTACGCAGCCAGGTGGTGGTCAACCACACCCCGAGCGTGGGCCAGCTCGAGCAGGTGATCGACCAGTACGAGCGCTTCGGCGTGCTCCTCGTCGATCGCCAGCGCGCCCGGATGTTCGTGTTCGAGCTGGGAGAGTTGGTCGAGTCGACCGCGGTGTTCGACCAGCTGCCTCGGGGCGACGACGACGACCACAGCTACACCAAGGACCAAGCACGCGACCACACCGCCGCTCGAGCCAGGCAGCACCTGCGCCACGCCGCCGACATGGCCTTCACCGTCTTCCAGGACCAGGGGTTCGAGCACTTGATCCTCGGCGCCTCCGATGATCTCGCCACCGAGATCGAGGCCGTGCTCCACACCTACGTACGCGAGCGGTTGGTTGCTCGCAGCCACATCCCGCTGCACGCCAGCGACGACGAGATCCGTCTGGCGGCGCTGGAGGTCGAAGCGGCGGTGGGGCGGGCGAAGGAGGCGGAGGTGGTGGAGCGGCTCCGCCAGGCCGTGCGCGCCGGCGGCCGGGGGGTGGCGGGCGTGGACGCCACGCTGGCGGCCGTGGTCGAGCGGCGGGTGGACACCCTCGTCGTCTCCTGTGGCTACACCCAGGTCGGGTGGCGGTGCGGGACGTGCCGGTGGATCGGCCGGATAGGCCGAACCTGCCCGGTGTGCGAGACCGAGATGGACCAGGTCGACGACGTCATCGAGCAAGCAATCGAGGACGCCCTCGGTCAGTCGTGCAAGGTCGAGATGTGCGTGGGCAACGCCGATCTCGACGTGCTGGGGCGCATCGGCGCCCTGGTGCGCTACTGATCCCTCGGTCCCTGGTCGAGCCGAACCGGTAGCGTCACGACGTGGAGTTCCGCCGCATCACAACCCTGCCCCCGTACGCGCTCGGGGTCATCGACGGCCTGAAGAAGCAGGCTCGGCGCGCCGGCGAGGACGTCATCGACCTGGCCTTCGGCAACCCCGACATCCCGTCGCCCGGCACCGCCGTCGAGAAGTTGGCCGAAGCGGCCCGCAACCCCCGCAACCACCGATACTCGCTGAGCCGGGGGCTGCCCAAGCTCCGCGAGGCCTTTGCCGCCCTCTATCAGCGGCAGTTCGGGGTGACCCTCGATCCCGAGCTCGAGGTCATCAACACCATCGGAGCCAAGGAGGGGTTCAGTCACCTCATGTGGGCGTTGCTCCAGCCCGGCGACGCCGCCCTGGTCCCGTCCCCGTCCTACCCGATCCACATCTACGCCCCCCTCTTCGCCGGTGCCGACGTCCGAGAGATGCCCCTCGGCCGTGACGAGGCCGACTTCTTCGAGGTCCTGGTCGAGCGCTACGAGTACTCCTGGCCCAAGCCCCGGGTGATCGTCCTGTCGTTCCCCCACAACCCGACCACCACCTGCGTCGACCTCGACTTCATGCAGAAGGTGGTCGACTTCGCCCGCGACCGCGAGGTGGTCGTGGTCCACGACTTCGCCTACGCCGACCTCGGCTTCGACGGCTACCGGCCGCCCTCGATCCTCGAGGCCGACGGGGCCCGGGAGGTGGCCGTCGAGCTGTACTCCATGACCAAGTCGTTCTCGATGGCCGGTTGGCGGGTGGCGTTCATGGCCGGCAACCCCGAGGTGGTGGCCGCTCTCGCAAAGCTCAAGAGCTACCTCGACTACGGCACCTTCCAGCCCATCCAGATCGCGGCCACGGTGACGATGAACGAGGTTCCCGACTACCCGGCCCAGGTGCGCGACCTCTACCAGGCCCGACGCGATGCGCTGTGCGACGGGCTGGCGCGCATCGGGTGGTCGGTGGAGCGGCCCCGGGCGACGATGTTCGTGTGGGCGCCGATACCCGAGGCCTACCAGGAGAAGGGGTCGCTCGAGTTCGCCAGCGACCTGGTGCGTGACGCCAACGTCGCCGTCTCCCCCGGAGTCGGCTTCGGGCCCGGTGGTGACGGTCACGTACGCTTCGCCCTGATCGAGAACGAGCAGCGCATAAGCCAGGCCGTGCGCAACCTGCGGCGGGGACTGACGAAGCTGTAGCCCGAGGAGCGGTTCGGCTTCGCCGAAGAACCCACTGTTCGCACCGTCTCCGTAGGCTGAGCCGGGTGGAGCGCTACGTGGTGCGGGTCTGGCTGCCTGACCGGCCGGGGGCGCTCGGGTTGGTGGCCAGCCGCATCGGGGCGGTACGGGCCGAGATCGTCGGGATCGAGATCCTCGAGCGGGGGGCGGGCCGGGCCATCGACGAGCTGGTCGTGGAGCTGCCCGATCCGACACTGCTCGGCCTGTTGATCGACGAGGTCAAGGCCGTCGACGGCGTCGACGTCGAAGACGTGCGACCGGCGCCGGCCGCGTTGCGCGATCCTCGGGTCGACGCGCTGGAGACCGTTGCCACCCTTGTCGAGCTCTCCTCGGATCACGCCGTGCTCGAAGCCGTGCTGGAGCACGTCCGAGCCGACTTCGAGGGTGATTGGGCCGCCGTGGTCGACGTCGGCGGTCCGCCAGAGGTCAGGGTGGCACGCGGGTCGGTGCCCTCGGCGGCATGGCTGACCGCCTTCGTCGACCCCGGCCAGCCGACGGCGACCGCGGACACCGGTCCCGACGAGGTCGCCTCGGCCCCCCTGACCGGGGTGGGGCTCGACCTCCTCCTCGGTCGCCACGGACGTCCCTTCCGGGCCCGAGAGCGCCGTCAGCTGTGCGCCCTCGGGCGCATCGTCGGAGCCCGTCTCCGCCAGCTGGCCGAGACACGCCGATGGCCCCCGGCTCCGCCTCCCGCATCCCGGTGCCCGCTGATGGCGAGGCAGCTGGGAGAGCCAACCGATCGGCCATAGGGTGAGGCGATGCGAGTCGCGATCCTCACTGGTGGAGGTGACTGCCCGGGGCTCAACGCCGTCATCCGGGCCGTGGTACGCAAGGGCGAGCGCCACTACGGGGACGAGCTCGTGGGCTTTGTCGACGGCTGGAAGGGCGTGATCGACGGCCGGAGCGTCCCGCTCGACGTGGCCGCCATGCGGGGCACCCTGCCCAAGGGCGGCACCGTGCTCGGCACCTCGCGCACCAACCCGTTCAAGGTCGAGGGGGCAGTCGAGCGGGTCCTGGCCTCCCTCGCCGACGGCGGCATCGACGCTTTGGTCGCCGTGGGGGGCGAGGACACCCTGGGCGTCGCCCACCGCCTGCACGCCGAGCACGGGGTGGCTCTGGTCGGGGTCCCCAAGACCATCGACAACGACCTGTCCGCCACCGAGGTGACCTTCGGCTTCAACACCGCGGTACAGATCGCCACCGACGCCATCGACCGGCTCCACACCACCGCCGAGTCCCACGACCGGGTCATGGTGGTGGAGGTGATGGGCCGCCATGCCGGCCACATCGCCACCTACGCCGGCATCGCCGGTGGAGCGGCTGCGATCCTCGTCCCCGAGGAGGAGTTCGACATCGACGAGGTGTGCGCCGCCCTCACCCGCAGGCACGAGAAGGGCCGCTACGCCTCCATCGTCGTCGTGGCCGAAGGGGCCCAGCCCAAAGAGGGCTCGCTGGCCCTCAAGGACGCCGAGGTGGACCAGTTCGGGCACGTCAAGCTCGGGGGCATCGCCAACGTCCTGGCCGAGGAGATCGAAGCCCGGACCGGCTTCGAGACCAGGGTCACGATCCTCGGCCACGTGCAGCGGGGCGGGACGCCCACCGCCTTCGATCGGGTGCTGTCCACCCGGTTCGGCATCGCCGCCATCGACGCCGTGCACGACGGCGCCTTCGGCCAGATGGTGGCGGTGCGGGCCGACCGGATCGTGCGGGTGCCCCTGGCCGATGCGGTCGGAGAGCTCAAGTTGGTCGACCCCGAGCTGTACCACGGGGTCGCCGAGGTGTTCTTCGGCTGAAGAGGCAGACTCGGGGTGGGCTACCGGCTGACCGCCGGCTCGAGGTAGACGACGCGAGCCGCGGGCACCGAGGCGCGCACGAGCTGCTCGGTGGCGTCGATCGCCGATGCCACTTGGGCGAAGGTGAGGCCGGGGTCGAGCTCGATCTTGGCCCCCACCAGCAGCTCATCGGGGCCCAGGTGCTGGGTGCGCAGATGGATCAGGCGACGGACCTCGGGGGCAGTCTCGATGGCCGAGCGGATGGCGGCCTGGTCGCCGGCGCCAGCCGACTCCCCGATGAGCAAGCTCTTCATCTCGGCGGCGAGAACCACGGCGATGATCACGAGGAGGGCTCCGATGGCCAGGCTGCCGAGGGCGTCCCAGCGGGGGTCGCCGGTGATGCGGGCCATGGCGATGCCCAACAGGGCGAAGAACAGGCCCACCTCGGCGCCGGTGTCCTCGAGGAGCACGACCGAGACCTCGGGGTCCTTGGAGTGGCGAATGAAGCGCCACCACGACGTGCTCCCGCGCACGGCGTTGGCGTGCTTGACCGCCTTGACCAGCGCGTAGGACTCCAAGGCGATGGCCACGAGCAGGATCGCCACGGCGATCGCCGTCGACTCGAGCTCGTGGGGGTGACGCAGCTTGTCGATCCCCTCGTAGATGGCGAACAGCCCTCCCAGGCTGAACAGCACCATGGCCACCACGAAGGCCCAGAAGTAGCGCTCGCGGCCGTAGCCGAAGGAGTGCTGGGCGGTGGCCCGGCGGCGCGCCCGGCTTCCGCCGAGCAGCAACAATCCCTGATTGCCGGTGTCGGCAAGGGAGTGGACCGCCTCGGCCAGCATCGAGGCGGCGCCGGTGAGGAAGAAGCCGACGAACTTGGCGGCAGCGATCCCGAGGTTGGCGAAAAAGGCGGCGATGACGATCGATCGGCTGTCTCCTGCCACGGGAGGCGAGCCTAACGTCGAAGAAGCAGCGGCGCTCTCTGTGTCCGCCTCTACGAGACGGTGACGGTGCCCTTCATGTAGGGGTGGATGCCGCAGATGTAGGGGTACGAGCCTGGGGTTTCATAGGTGAAGCTGAAGGTCTGGCCCTTGGCCAAGTCGTCGCTCTCGGGGAACAACTCACCTTCGTCTTGCACGGTGTGGGCCACGGTGTCCTCGTTGGTCCACGTGACCGTGGTGCCGGCGGCCACCTTGACCTCGCCGGGCCGGAACTCGAACTGCTCGATGGCCACCGCTGGACCGGTCCCGGCGTCGCCGGCGGCACCCTCGGGTGCCTTGCTCACCGTAGCGTCGTCGCCCCCGCCGCAGGCGACGACGGCGAGCGCGCCGACGGCAGCCACCCGCCAAAAGCTCCGGACCAAGCTCAGTGCCATGAGACGTCTTCTCCTTCGTGGGCGGGTTGGCGCGCCACCGGCCGGGCACAGCCCGGCCGGTGGCGACTGTTCGTGACCGTTGGCACCCGAGGCGCCGGTTCGATCAGCCGGTCACAGCGTTCTCGGTGTTGGCGAACGTGTTGGGCACAGGGTACTCACCGAGTACGTAGCGCAGGATGGCCGCGTGCTGCATGTCGATGGGGTGGATGGTGGCCGCCAGCTCGAGCGCCTTTTCGTTGGCGAGACCGGGTATGGCGCCGAAGTACGTGTCGGCAGCGGCCTGCTCGAGCATCAACGCCAGCATGGCCACGCCGGCGACGTCGCTCACCTGGCCGAACTTCTCGTTGACCGCCGTGGCCACCGCTGCGGGGCCGGGCTCGGCCACGGGGGACTCGCCGAGGCTCGTGAGGAGCTCGTTCCAGGCGTCGCGATGGGCCTCGTGGTGCGCCTTGGCGGTGGTGGCGAACTCGGCGACGGCGGCGGGATAGTCGAGGTTGGCCTTGAGGGCGGCGTCGTAGGTGTTCACCGCCAGGACCTCGAGCCCGGCGGCGAGCTTGGCCGTGGCCACGTCGCCGCCTCCGCCGGTGCCGCCAGCTTCGGTCGTGGCCGTCGGGTCGCCGGTGGCCGCTGGCTTGTCGGCGGCGTTCTGCCCGCAGGCGGCGGCGGCGAGGGCGAGGGCGCCGGCACCACCACCGAGGAGCATCTTGCGGCGGCTCAGCGGTGACGGGGCGAGGCGGGCGACGAGGGTGGCGTTCTCCTCGCTCTGGTCCTCGAAGCGATCGCTCATTGGACGTCTCCTGAGTCCGGCTGGAAGGCGTTGTCGGTGCCCTCGAAGGGCTCGGGGAAGGCGACGCTTCCGGCTGGCCCGGGCAAGGCGGCCACGTCGACAGCGTTGCCCGCCGGGGGGACGGTGATGAGCCTGGGCTTGTTGGCCTGGAGCAGGGCGCCGACGGCGCGCAGGGTGGCGAGGTGCTGGGCCTCGACGCCCATGATGCTGGCCATGAGCTCCTTGGCGGTGCCGTCCTCGAGCATCATCACGTTCTGGACGTAGGTCTGGGTAGCGACCTGCTCCAACGTGCCGGCCAGCTCGACGATGCCCGGGTAGTCCGCCTTGCCCGAGGCGTCGGTGAGCCTGGCAGCGTCGACCACCGCCTTGCCCTGCTGGTTGACCCCGTCCTGGCGCTGGCCGCCGAGGTTGACCGCCTGGGCGTTGAAGGCCTGGCCGTGCTCGCTGTGCTGCATCATGGTCGTCTGGGCGAAGGCAACGACGGTGTCGTTGGCATCGAAGCCGGGAAGGCCCAGCGCAGCTTTGTAGGTGGATACGGCCAGGTTCTCGAGCGACGCCGCCGTCTCGAGGATCTGAGTGTCGAGCTCGGCCTGGGCGTGCGCCGGACGGGCGACGATGCCCATGACGGCGGCGCCGAGGCCACTGCCGATCAGGCCCCGGGCGCCGAGCGCACCGATGCCGAGACCGCCGTTACGCAGCAGCCGGCGGCGCCTCTCGTTGAAGGCCCGGACCCGGTCGAGGTCGATCGGCCGGCCCCGCCGGGACTCACGGACTTCGACCAGTGCGGGCAAGGTCGACTTGACGTCGCGCAGGGCGTCTGCCTGCAGGTCCTGCGATTCGACGATCAACTCCGTGAGTTTCCTGTCGTCGATCTTCAAGGCTCGGTTCCCCTTTCGATGAAATGCTGGGCAGGCACGCCCGGGCGGGAAGCGTCACGCCGCTGGCTACCGCACCCCCTTCGACACCGCGATGGCATCTGGATGACGCGACCGGTCCGCTCACCCCGCAGGAGCCTCGTCGGTGGTGCCGGCTGTCGACTGGTCGAAGGCGGCGAAGTCCTCACGGCTGAGGGGTTCCGAGGTCGACTCGCCCTCAGCGTTCGGAGCCTGGCTGAGCTCCCCCTCGAACTCGAACAGCACCGACTCGACCTCGGCCGCACCGGTCGCTGTGAACACCACCTGAGCCAGGGCCATCCGCTGCCCCGGTCCGGAGATGCCGCTGAGATCGCTCAGGTCGACGGTGACGATGCCCGCCACCGGTCCCTCCAGGCCGAGCAGCTGCGTGCTGCTGGGAATGCTGCTGCTCAACCCAGCCGCCAGCTCCGCCTCGGTCGGGCCCTGCAGCAGCTCCTCCAAGACCTCGCCCACCGAGGCCGGAGCAGGCACCGAACGCCGTACCTCGACGAGCTGGCCAGTTTCGTTGTCGACCAGGTACACCGCGACCGACTCGTCCACCGCCGGCGGTGTCATGGGCTCGTTGGTGGTGGTCGTGCTGGTGGCCAGCAGGCTGAAGGGCACGCTCTCGGGAGCGAGCGCCCGCGGTTCGGCGTCGTCGGGCACCCCGCACCCACCCGTGGCCAGCAGTGAGGCGATGACAAGAAAGGCGCGTCGCCAGCGAAGGGGCGTCAGGGGCGGCGGCATCGGGCGTGGCCGTGGCCGGGCCGACCAGCCGCTGGCGTGGCCGAGAACGGGAGCCGGCCCCCCTGTTGTTTCGCTCGATGCCGACGAGCGCACGGCGACGGGTCCTGCGCTCCCGCTCATGGGCTGGCCTGGCCCACCGGGACCCCGGCCGGTCCGGTATCAGGGGCGGCGGGGGCCTCGCCTGCCACCGGGAGCTCGACGACGAAGCGGGACCCCGGTTCGCCGGTGCCACGGGCCTCGACCCAGACCCGTCCACCGTGGAGCTCGACGTGCTCGCGCACCAGGGCCAGCCCGAGGCCGACCCCTGCCCCCGAGCCCCGGCTACCAGCGGCCGACCCTCGGGAGAAGCGCTCGAAGATCCGGTCCCGGTCGACCTCGTCGACGCCGGGTCCAGCGTCGTCCACGGCGATGTGGACGTGGTCGTCGAGCAGGGCGATGGACACGCCGACAACCCCGCCCCCGTGGGACTCGGCGTTGCCGATGAGGTTGGCGATCACCCGTACCACCCGGCGCTTGTCGGCCTGGACGACGCAGTCGACGGTGTCGCCGGCAACGGCGACGGGCACGTCGGCGTCGGTAGAGGCATCCACCGCGTGCATCACCAGCTCGCCGATGCGGACCTCCTCGAGGTCGAGGTGGGCAGCGCCGGCGTCGAACCGGGAGATCTCCAGCAGGTCCTCGACCATCGCCGAGAATCGGGCCACGTCGGCAACGAGCAGGTCGAGGGCGGCCTGGGCCCTCTCGGGCATGTCCTCGCGGCGGGCCTCGAGGACGTGGATGGAAGCCGACAGCGTGGTCAGGGGCGAGCGCAGCTCGTGGCTGACGTCGGACGCGAAGCGGGCGTCGCGCTCGATGCGTTCCTGCAGGGCGCTGGCCATCTCGTTGAACGAGGTGACCAGGGTGCCGAGGTCGGCGTCGTCAGTGGTCGCCATCCGGGTGTCCAGACGGCCCCCGGCGATGGCGACGGCAGCGGCGCTCACGTCGGCGAGCGGCCGCAGCACGCGCCGGCTGACGCTCGCCCCGAGGGCCGCTCCGGCGATGGTGGTGACCAGGGCAGCAGCGAGCAGCGACAGTCCCAGCGAGCGGAGGGCCCCTTCGAGCTCCCGGAACGAGGTGACCTCGAAGTAGGCCGCCTGCACCGAGGGCAGGGGCAGCCCGACACCGAGCTGGGACTCGCCGTCGAGGGAGAATCGCATGCGGGCCGGCTGACCGCTGGCGACGATGCTCCTCAGCTCGGGAGGCAGCTCCTCCAGGCCGATCCCCAGCGGGGCGAACACCACCCCTTGGCGCACGAGCACGGGGCTCCCGCCGCCGGCGGGGGTCAACGAGTCGAGCACGCTGCTCACGTCGACGCCGGTGGAGCGCAGGCTGTCGCGCAGGGAGCGGGCGTTGAGGTAGGCCTGGTTGACGGCGACCGACTCGCGCTGGCGCACCAGGTTCTCCCGGACCAGGCCGTACGTGACGGCGGCGAGGAGCGCCGACAGCACCAGCGCACCCATGGCGAAGGCGGTGAGCACCCGGGCCCGCAACCCGAGCGTCCAGGCCCGCCGACGTCGACCGGGCAGCGGGCGTGGGGCCGTCCCGCCCCCGTCGTCGGCCACGCTTCCTCAGCCCTGGAGCTTGTAGCCGAGCCCCCGGACGGTCACCACGTGCCGGGGGGCGGCGGGGTCGGCTTCGACCTTGGTCCGCAGCCGGCGGACGTGCACGTCCACCAGGCGGCCGTCGCCGAAGTAGTCGTAGCCCCAGACCCGCTCGAGGAGCTGCTCTCGGCTGAAGACGCGCCCAGGCAGTGATGCGAGCTCGCACAGCAACCGGAACTCGGTCTTGGTCAGGTGGATCTCCTTGCCGGCCCGCCGCACCACGCCCTCGTCGGGCACGATCTCCAGGTCGCCGAACTGCACCTGGGAGCGACCGCTCGCCGCTGGGCGAGCCCGGCGCAGGAGCGCCCGGATGCGGGCCGACAGCTCCTTCGGCTGGAAGGGCTTGGTCACGTAGTCGTCGGCGCCCGCTTCGAGGCCGGCGACCACGTCGTGGGTGTCGGCGCGGGCGGTGACCATGACGATGGGGACGTCGCTGAGGCGACGGATGGCACGGCACACGGCGAAGCCGTCGATGCCCGGGAGCATCAGGTCGATCAGCACGACGTCGGCGGGTCGCTCGTCGAAGCGGGCCAGGGCATCCTCACCCGATGCCGCCTCGTCGACCACCCAGCCCTCGTCCTCGAGCGCCATGCGCACCGCGGTGCGGATGCGCTCGTCGTCCTCCACCGACAAGATGCAGGTTCCCACCCGCACGAGGATGCCTCATCGCGTCCGGGCGATGTGCACAACGCCCCGGCCGGTCCCTCTCCCCGCGCCGGGATCGTCATCCAAACTTCAACGGAGGGTCACGGCCTCGCCGCCTCGCTCGACGACGATGAAGCAATGACCCCGCTCTCCGACGCCACGTGCTCATCCGGCTTGGAGGTGACCGTCCACGACGGCATCATGGTGTTGACCGTACGCGGCCACCTCGACCACCGGATGGGCTCGGCCATGGAGGCGGCAACCCACCGGGCCATCGCCGACGACGCACGCCGGCTCGACATCGACCTCCGCCAGGTGGCCTCGTTCACCGACGAGGGGGCGCTTGCCTTGCGAGCCTGCCGCCCCTCGGCCGCCCGTCTGCGAGAGGGGCTCCACTACCGCACCGGCCGCGGCCCGGGGCGCGAGGCGCTGTTGGCTGCCCACCTCCCGTCGCCCGGGATCGCCTGAGCGGCGCCGTCGGCGGCACCCGACGAGGCGATCAGCACCGGGTGGCTCAGCTCCCGCCGCTGGTGGCTCGAACGAGGAGCTGGCGCAACGGGACGAACAATCCGGGGGCGGCGGCCAAGGTGAGCTCGTTCGAGGGCGGCCCGGCGGTGAGGTCGCCCACGGTGGCTCCCGCTTCGGCCGCGATCAGCGCCCCGGCGGCGAAATCCCACGGCTGCAGGCCCTGTTCGTAGTAGCCGTCGAGGCGTCCAGACGCCACCCAGCACAGGTCGAGCGACGCCGCACCCGCTCGCCGGATGTCGCGCACCACGGGGACGACGCCGGTGAGCACCTGCGCCTGGGCCCGGCGCCGATCGGCGTCGTAGGAGAAGCCGGTCGCCACCAACGCCGTGGCCAGGTCGTCCTTGGCCGCACAGCGGACGGTCGATCCGTTGCAGGTGGCCCCCAGTCCGCGGGCTGCGGCGAAGGTCTCACCGCGGAGCGGGTCGGTCACCACCCCGATCTCGCTACGACCGTCGATCTCGGCGGCGATCGAGACGGTGAAGGCCGGAAAGCCGTAGAGGTAGTTGGTGGTGCCGTCCAGCGGGTCGATGACCCACCGCACCCCGGAGGTGCCCTTCTGGGTGGCACCCTCTTCGCCGAGGATGCCGTCAGCGGGACGGGCGCGCCGAAGTGCCTCGACGATGAGGTGCTCCGATGCCCGGTCGACCTCGCTGACCATGTCGGTGCCGCTGGTCTTGGTCGTCACCTGGCCGTGGACGCGTCCCATGGCCTCGACGAGCAGCGCCCCAGCCGCCTGGGCCAGCTCCACGCCCAGGCCCAACAGCTCGTCGACGTCGAACTCGGGCACGGCCGCACCCTATGCCGAGGTGGAGCGCGCTGCGGGGAGCGGAGAGCACCGGTAGGGTCCGGCGATGCTCGCCCGAACGGTGGTCGCCTCCGGCGGCGTCGTCCGTCGAGGTGCCCGGTGGCCGAGCTGATCAGTGAGGCGCCGTCCCGGGCGCTGGCGGTGTACGCCCATCCCGACGACCCGGAGGTCTCCTGCGGGGGCGTGCTCGCCCGCTGGTCCAGGGCAGGCACTGAGGTGCACGTGGTGGTGGCGACCCGCGGCGACAAGGGGTCCCAGGACCCGAGCGTCGACGGCGAGGCCCTCGCCGAGCAGCGGGCGGCCGAGGTGGCGGCGGCGGCCGGCGTGCTCGGGCTGGCGGGGGTGGAGATGCTCGGCCACTTCGACGGGGCGTTGACGGGCGAGCCGTCGCTGGTCGCCGAGCTGGTCGGCGTGGTGCGCAGGCTTCGACCCGAGGTGGTGGTGGGCGTGGACCCGACCGCGGTGTTCTTCGGTGACGGCTACGTGAACCACGTCGACCACCGCAGCATCGGCTGGGCCACCCTCGATGCGGTGGCGCCGGCGGCTTCGTCACCGCTGTACTTCCCGGAGCGGGGGCCGGCCCACCAGGTGCACACCGTGCTGCTGAGCGGCACCCTCGAGCCCGACGTCTGGGTTGACGTGGAGGCGGTGATCGACACCAAGGTCGCCGCCATGTTCTGCCATCGCAGCCAGCTGGCCCCCGATGCCGACGCGTGGTTGGGGACCTTCGTGCACCAGCGGGCTGCCGGCGAGGGGCGCCGAGCCGGCGTCCGCTACGCCGAGGGCTTCCGCCGGCTCCGGTTGGTCCGCTGAGGCGAGGGCTTGCCGGCGGTCAGGCCGGGGTCGTCGAGGACGAGGTTCCTCCTCCATTCGGCCATCGCCCGCAGGACGAGCACGGAGATCACCGACACGCCGGCGGCGCTGGCGACGGCGCCGGCCAGGCCGGCGGCGCCGGCCACGACGTCACACCCGCCGTCGCTGGCGGGGGTGGTGCCAGGAGTCGACATCGAGGTGGCGACACCGGGCGGACCGTCCACGATCTGCCCGGCACGCCTGTCGTCGCTGCCGCACTGGAGGTCGACGACGGCGAAGGTGATGAGCCCCCCACAGATCCCCCCGACGATGATGGCGACGAAGGCGGCCAGCCGAGCGCCGACCGGGGGCAGGGCGGTGGGGGTGTAGGCCCGGGCCGCGGGCGCGGGGCGCGGTTCGGCCACGGGGCCATGGTAGAGAGGGGCACGGTCAGCTCCGACATCCCCGACATCGTGGCCGGCGCCGCCGTCCAGCCAGCGCCCGCCCGCCCGCGCTCGATCGTCCACGTCGACATGGATGCCTTCTTCGTGGCCGTCGAGGTGGGTGACGACCCCTCCCTGCGGGGTCGGCCAGTGGTGGTCGGTGGAGCCGGGCGCCGAGGGGTGGTAGCAGCCGCCTCCTACCAAGCCCGGGCCTTCGGGGTCCGCTCGGCCATGCCCTCGGCCACCGCCCGCCGGCTGTGCCCCGAAGCCGTGTTCGTCGCCGCCCGGCACGCTCGCTACCGGGAGGTGAGCGCCGAGCTCCACGCCATCTTGGGCGAGGTCACGCCGGCGGTCGAGGGGGTCTCGCTGGACGAGGCGTTCCTCGACGTCACCGGAGCCCTCCGCCGCCTCGGCGGCGCTCGGTCGATCGCCGCCGCCCTGCGAGAGCGGATCCACGGCGACCTCGGGCTGTCGTGCTCGGTCGGCGTCGCTCCTCGCAAGCTCACCGCGAAGCTGGCGTCGGAGGCGGCCAAGCCCACGGCCTCCTCCCAGGGCGTGCATCCTGGGCCTGGGATCGTGGTCGTGGATCCGCACGAGGAGCTGGCGTTCCTCCACGCCCACCCAGTGGAGGCGATGTGGGGGATCGGTTCGGCAACCCTCGCCCGCCTGCAGCGGCGGGGTGTGCGCACGATCGGAGAGCTGGCGCGGCTCCCGGAGGCGGCCCTCGTCGGGATGGTCGGGGCGTCGCTCGGACGCACCCTGCACGCCCGGTCGTGGGCGGCGAGCGACGAGCCGGTCGTGGTCGGTCGTGCGCCGAAGTCGATCAGCCACGAGGAGACCTTTGCCGTCGACCACCGCAGCCGCGCCGTGCTCGACCGTGAGGTGCTCCGCCTGGCTGACGCCGTGGCCGGCCGTCTCCGGCGGGCGGGGCTGGCGGCCCGCACCCTCCAGGTGAAGATCCGCTTCGCCGACTTCCGCACGATCACCCGCTCGTCCACGTGCCGACAGCCCATGGACGACGCCCGGGTGCTTGCCTCCGTGGGCCGTGAGCTGCTGGGCTCGGTCGATCTGGCGCCCGGGGTGCGACTGCTCGGCGTCGGGGTGTCCCGGCTCAGCGCCGGCGGGTGCACCCAGCTGTGCCTCGACGACACCACCGGCCCCGGTGACCGGCGCGCCCGTGCTCGGAGCGGCGGATCCAAGGCGATGGGCCACCGGCGCTCGACTGGTGGGGACGACCGGGTCGAGCAGGAGCCGACGTTCCTTCCGGAGCGCGGTTCCGGCGGGGCGGATCGAGCCCGAGCGGATGCCGCCGTCGACGAGTTGCGACGCCGCTTCGGGGATGCCGCCATCGGGCCGGCCAGCCTGGTGGGGCGCCGCCGTGCCCCTCGGCGGTGAGGTCGAGGCGGTGTTCGGGGCGAGCCCCTCGCGTTGTTCTGGGCCGGGGTCGTGCGCGAAGATAGCGGGTACATTCGGCCGAGAGGCCCAGTCGGCGTTCGCCGGGCCCAACGACCGGCGGGACAACAACCTTCAGGACCGAGCACGGGGGGCAACAGGGCGTGCCGCTTTCCGAGAACGAACAGCGCATCCTCCAGGAGATCGAGCAGCAGCTTTACGATTCCGATCCGGACCTGGCTCGCGAGGTCAGTTCCACCACGATCTACCGGCACGCCGGGCGCAACCTGAAGTGGGCCGGGCTCGGGTTCCTGGGCGGTCTGGTGTTCATGGTGCTGACCGTGCAGACGCTCCTCCTCGCCTTTGCCGGCTTCCTGGTCATGCTCGGCTGTGCCGTGCTCTTCGAGCGCAACCTGCGCAAGATGGGTCGAGCCGGATGGCGCCAGTGGACCGAGTCGGTGAACGCCTCAGGCGTGCGCGACTACTTCGGCTCCGCCGGGCAACGAATGCGAGAGCGCTTCACCAAGAAGGACGAGTAGCGCCCACCTCGGTCGGGGCTGCGCCCACAACGAGGGGTGTCACCCGGGCGGGGATCCGGGCCTCGTCCGGCCCGAGCCCGTGGCGGCGAGCAACCGCCGCTCCGCGGTGGTCCTGAACAGCTCACCTCGCTGTCGACAGCTCTGGTCGGAGGCCAAGGTCACCGATAATTCGACGGCGACGGTCGGATGTCGAGCCGGGGCGCTCGGGGTGGGAGCAAGGGGCGCGGGTCGATGGCGGCGACCAGACGAGCCTTGCCGTCGAGGTGCTCCTGGAGTCGGCGCTCCACGTCGGCGGCGGCGATGACGGTCCGCTCGACCGCCTCGTCGTCGATCCTCCGTGCGCCGTAGCCGGCGGCGCTGGCCACGCCGGCGAGGGCGTTCAGCAGGCGGTGGTCGACATTGGTGGCGCCTGCGGCCCGCTGGGCGTACTCGATCGGGGTCTCGGAGGGTCGGGCCGGGGTGCCGACCCGGGCCAGCGCCTCGCCGACCTCGGTCCACGCCACCAGCACCCGGTCGTTCGACGACGTCGCTGCCGCCCGGCGGCGAGCGCGGCGGCGGCGGGCGAGCAGGGCGAGGGCGCCCACCCACGTGCCGACGAGGGCCACGGCGGTGAGCGCCACCAGCGTCAGGCGCACCAGCCAGGGCATCGGGCCGTCGTCGATCGGGACGTCGCCCCCGCCGCTCTCGGCTGCGGGAGCGGGGGCGGCGGTGGTGGTCGGGCCGCCCTCGTCGGAACCGGCGATCGTGGTGGTCGGTGGGGAGGCGGGCAGCGTGGTCGCCGTGGTCGGGTTCTCGGTACTCGCTTGCTGTTCGGGGACCCCGGTGTAGTCCTCGGCTCGAGGCATCCCCCGACCCGGCGTCGGCTCGAACGCCACCCACCCGAAGTTGGCGAGGAAGACCTCGGGCCAGGCGTGAGCGTTGAGTCCTCGCACCGCGAACCGACCGTCGGTACCAAGCTCCCCGGGGGTGAAGCCGACCGCCACCCGGGCGGGAAGGCCAACCGCCCTTGCCATGGCGGCGAAGGCCCCGGCGAACTGCTCGCAGTAGCCACGACGGGTGGCGAACAAGAAGCGCTCGAGGTCGTCGCCGTCGTGGCCCGGAGACACCGACTGGTCGTAGGTGAACCCACCGGCGCGGAAGTGGTCCTGGAGGCGACGGGCCCGTTCGTACTGGCTGCCGGCTCCGGCCACGATGCGGGCCGCCTCGGCGGTCACCGCCCCGCTGAAGTCGGGCGGCAGGGCGGTGTAGGTCTGGGCGACCTCGGCCGGGGCGACGTTGGGCACCCCGGCCAGCTCGGAAGCGGTCAAGGCCTTGAGCTCGGAGGTGACCTGGTAGCGAAGGCCCGACGCGCTCTCGGCCTGGGTGAGCAGGCTGCCGGAGTCGTCGTCCCAGCGGGCCTCCACCCCGTCGACCCCGATGGGGGCGTAGGCCGCCGGCAGCCAGATGGAGGCCAGGGCGTCGATCTCGAAGTCCTGCACCACGGTGTCGGTCCGAGCGGCGGAGGTGTCGACGGCGCTGGGGAGGGACTCCTCGACCCTGCGGTACTGGCCGCGCGATGACCAGATGCGCCCGTCGAAGATCTCGAGCGAGGTGAGCCGCCAGTAGCTGCGCACGGGGCTGGCGACGGAGAAGACCTCGACATCGGACTGGTCGACGAGCTGTGAGCGGATGTCGACCAGGGGGCTGATGGTGACCCGGGAGTCGGCGCCGGAGCGATCGCCGGTCCGCCACGGGACCACCGGGTTGGCCGACGCCCCGAGCAGGTTGGGGCCCACCACCAGTGCGGCGACCACCGCCACCAGCCCGAGGGGGGCACCGGTACGCAGCAACGCCAGCGGTCCCGAGCGACCGTCGCTGGTGAGGAGGTTGGGCGTCCGCCCGTGGGTGAGCACGCGCTGGGCCAGCCAGTAGCCGATGAGGGCGAGGAGGAAGGCGGCGGTGGTCGAGAGGCGGTGTCGAGGGGCGCCGAGGGCGGCGCCGAACACGAACAGCGTCATGCCGGGCACCACCGCTTCGGCGGCGGCGCGCGCCCGGAAGGCGGCCGTGTCGGCGACGAAGGCCAGGAGCCAGACGGTGACGGCGGCGGCCAGCACGAAGCCCTGCTCCACCGGGGCGGGGGCGACCACGTCCCGGAACGTGGACAGCGCGGTGGTGAGCTGCTCGCCAGCCAGCCTCACGGTGGCGCCGGTGGGGAGGCCGAAGCGGGTGCTCTCGGGGAGCAGGAAGACCGACACGCCGGCGAGCAGCACGCCGGCGGCCACCGCCACCGTCGTCGCCCCCGCCATCCGGGCTCGACGGCAGGCGGCGGCCACGCCGTGGGCGGCGACGGCAAAGCCCAGCACCGGCACCAGGAACGAGGCGTCGTCGAAGAGCCGGGCGAGGCCGATGACCGCGGCCACGGTGACGGCGGCGAGGGCGAGCTCGGCTAGGACCACGAACCGGCCCTCGGCGGCAGGCGGTGCCGCCGGGGTGCCCCGGCCCTCGCCGACGGAGCTCACCGGCCCGTGACCGATGCCCACGTGGTCGTTCGCGGGCCGGGGGAGGCCAGCGCCTGGTTCCACGCCGCCTCGAACGTGGTGGTGGCGTCGACCACGATGGCGCTCCCGTCCCTTCCCCCCCGGACGGCGTGGCGACCGGCGGCGTGGCGACCGGCGGCGGCGGCGGCGAAGGCGACGACAGTGATGGCCGGGGCCCCGGCCTCGCCCAAGCCGCCCAACCCGCTGCCGTCCGCCCCCGTCCCGGTGATCACCGCCGCCGGCCCGAGTCGGTCGGTTCCCGGCCGGCGCAACGATGCGACCAGAGTCGGGAGGTGTCCGAGGTCGCGCTGCTGCACCACGGCGAGGTGCTCCATGATGCCCTCGAGGTGGCGGTGGTCACCGCCGAAGCCCGAGTCGTGGCCGGCGGCGGTGATCAGCCGGACCTGGAGCTGATGCCGGGCACAGGCCAGGGCGATGCTGGCCGCAGCTGACACCGCCCGCTCGAAGGTCTCCCCCTCGTAGGCCCCGAGGCGGGTGTCGAGCACGATGGTGGCTCGGCCCGGCGCCCGGCGCTCGTGCTGGCGGACCACGAGGTGGTCGTAGCGAGCGGACGCTCGCCAGTGGACGAGGCGCCGGTCGTCGCCGTCGGTGTAGGGCCGCAGGGCGTAGAGCTCATCGCCGTAGGTGCCGGGGGTGCCGGACGGATCGGCGTCCCGGTCGCGGGCGTCACCGGGGCCGAGGGGAAGGGGCAGGACCGGCTCCACCGCGGGCCACACGACGAGCTCGGAGACCGGTGCTCCAGCAGTCGACACCGTCGCCAACCCGAAGGGATCGGAGACGCGCACCTCCATGGGACCGACGGCGAGCACGCCGCGTCGGTCGGTCGGCAACGAGTAGGTGGCGCCCACCGTCTGGTCCACGGCGAGGGGCGCGAGCACGACGCAGGCGGCACCGTCGATGCCCTCCACCACGTCACGCAGCGTCAGCACCGGGGTGGGGCGGGCACCACGGTTGTGGACCCGCAGGTGCACCGTGGCCGGCTGCCCGGCGTGCACCCGGCTCGGGCGCAGCTCCCGGCTGACATCGAGGTGCACCCGGGTCAGGCCGACGAAGGCGGCGGCGGCGACGACGAGGGCGGCGCCGCCGGCCCCGAGGACGAAGAGCTCGAAGATGCCGAAGAGGCGCCCGGCCACGACCAGGGTGACGGACACGACGGTGATGGCGGCTCCCTGGCGACTCAGCACGGGCACCCCCGATGGGTCCGGCGCGGCCCCATCACCACTAGCGGTCGGGCCGCGCCGAGGGGACGGGGACGTGGCGCAGCACGTCGTCGACGACGTCGACGGTGGCGACGCGCTGCATCTGGGCCTCGGCGGTCAGGCTCAGGCGGTGGGCGACGACCGACGGGGCCAGCGCCTTGACGTCGTCGGGGACCACGTAGGAACGCCCGCTGGCCGCCGCCCGAGCCCGGGCCACCCGCTGGAGGGCGAGCGTCGCCCGGGGCGACATCCCGAGGGCCAGGGCGGGGTGGCGCCTGGAGGTCTCGGCCAGGTCGACCAGGTAGCCCTGGAGGCTGGGGGCGACGTGCACGGCCCGGGCGGCGGCCGCCATCTCCATCACGTCCTTGGCCGTGGCCACCGGTTCGAGGTCATCGAGGGCGTCGACCCCGCCATGGCCGCCGAGGATCCTGATCTCGCTGTCGCGGCGGGGGTAGCCGACCGTCACCCGCATGAGGAAGCGGTCGAGCTGGCTCTGGGGGAGGGGGTAGGTGCCCTCGTGCTCGACCGGGTTCTGGGTGGCGAGGACCATGAACGGTTCCTCCAAGGGATAGGTCGTGGCATCGACGGTGACCTGGCGCTCCTCCATGGCTTCGAGCAGGGCCGACTGCGTCTTGGGCGAGGCTCGGTTGATCTCGTCGGCGAGCACCAGGTTGGCGAACACCGCGCCGGGACGGAAGTCGAACCCACCGGTGGCCCGGTTCCAGACCGTGCCCCCCACGACGTCGGCGGGGAGCAGGTCAGGGGTGAACTGGATCCGTCCCCACCGGCAGTCGATCGACGTGGCCAGCGCCTTGGCCAGGCTGGTCTTGCCCACCCCGGGGACGTCCTCGATGAGGACGTGGCCCTCGGCGACCAGGCACAGCAGCACCAGCTCGACCACCTCGGGCTTGCCCCGGACGACCTGCTCGACGTTGCCGGCGATGGCAGCGAAGACCTCGCCGAAGCTTGTGTGGGCAGCTGACGCCGGTCGTCTGGGCACGTGCTCTCCTCCCTGCCGCGCTCGCGCCCGCACGTCGGCTCCGGTCTCGGCTGACCGGCGGAAGCATACCGGGCCGAGCTCGACCCCCACCGCCGTTAGCCTGCGGCGCCGTGGCGACCGCGCTCGCCGTCGACGTCGGCGGCACCAAGGTGGCCGCCGGGCTGGTGTCCGTGGCCGGCGTCGTCGAGCGCCACGCCCAGGTGCCCACCGCCGGGCGGGACGCCGAAGAGCTCTTCGCCACCCTCGTGGGGGTCATCCAACAGGTCCGCAGTGGGGATGAACCGGTGTGCGGGGTGGGGACGGGCGGCCCCATGTCGCCCGGCGGTGAGGAGGTGTCACCGCTGAACATCCCGGTGTGGCGGCGCTTCCCGCTGCGCCGGCGCCTGGCCGAGGCGACAGGGCTTCCCACCTTCGTCGACAACGACGCCAAGGCGCTGGCACTCGGAGAGGGTTGGGTCGGAGCGGCCGCCGGGGTCGACGACTTCCTCGCCATGGTCGTGTCGACCGGCGTGGGAGGGGGGGTCGTGTCCGGCGGGCGGCTGCTCGACGGCGCGTCGGGCAATGCCGGACACATCGGCCACGTGGTGGTGCGCCCCGACGGCAACCCCTGCTCCTGCGGAGGGCAGGGTTGCCTCGAAGCCGAGGCGTCGGGCACGGGGATCCGCCGGGCAACGGGAGCAGACCCGCGAGCCGCGGGCCCGGAGGTGGTGAACCATGTCGGGAAGATGGTGGGTCGGGGGGTGGCGTCGGTGGCGAACCTGCTCGATTTGCGCCTGGCCGTGGTCGCTGGGTCGGTGGCGCTCGGGTTCGGGGCACCGTTCTTCGCTGCCGCGCAGGCCGAGCTCGACCGCCGGGCCCTCCTCGAGTTCTCCGCCGGCGCCCGGATCGTCCCTGCCGGCCTCGGCGCCGCCGGTCCGCTCGTCGGCGCCGGCGCGGTGGGGTGGCGGGGGCTCGGCCGGGACGTGCTCGGTCGCCGGTGAGCAGGTCGTCCCGCTGGTGGCTCGGTGCCGCCGGGGCGGTCGCCATCCGTCCCTGGCTGTGGTCCACCTCGGTCACCCAGCTCGTCCGGTTGGCACCCCGCGGGTGGTGGCGGCGTTGGCCCCCCCTTCCCCGCCCCGACCCGGACTACCTCCGGTTCCGCCTGCAGACGGCCTACGGCGACGCCGACCGCGACCCCGAGCCGGCCGACGTGGTCGCCTACTTGGCCTGGTGCCGGAAGGCATCTCCCTGCCGGGCTCGCCGTGCCTGCACCGTTCCCCGGAGCTGGCGGCTCCGAGGGGGGGGGCAGAGCCCCCGACGCGAGCCGTGACCGCCCTCGGGACGACGTGCTCGTCGGCCGCCACCCCTCGGTGCCGGCGCAGCTCGTTGCCGCCTGGCAGCGCGAGCGCGCTCGAGCCGGCGACGTCCGGGCGCTGGGGGCCGCGGCCGAGGGTCGGGGCGTCGGAGCTGCCACGCCCGGCTTGCGCCCCGGCGTTAGTCTTGCCGCCGGTGAGCAGGGCCCTGGTGCTCAACGCCAGCTACGAGCCGCTGTGTGTCGTGCCGGTGCGGCGCGCCGTCGTGCTCGTGCTCGCCGAGAAGGCCGACGTGCTCCACGACACCGGCGCCGAGATGCACTCCGAGCGCATGAGCGTCCCCATCCCGTCGGTGATCCGGCTGCGCTACTTCGTGCGGGTGCCCTACCGGCGCCGGGCGTCGCTCAACCGCCGGGCGGTGTTCGCCCGTGACGGCTCCCGGTGCCAGTACTGTGCAGCGCCGGCGGAGAGCATCGACCACGTGGTGCCCCGCAGCCGGGGCGGCCAGCACGTCTGGGAGAACGTGGTGGCCGCGTGCCAGTCGTGCAACGCCCGCAAGCGCGACCGGCTCCTCGCCGAGACCGGCCTGGTGCTGCGCCGGAAGCCGTGCGCCCCACGAGAGCTGACCTGGGTCGTCGTGGCCGTCGGGACCGTGCCCAGCCACTGGGAGCCCTACCTGGAGCCAGCCCTGTCGGCGTGACCCGGCCACCGCTGCCCGAGGCGGCGGTGGCCCATGTGGAGCTGGTGCGGGTCCGGCTGGCGCTGGCCCGTCCCTTCGTCACCGCCCATGGCACCGAGACCTCCAGGGACGTGCTGCTGGTGCGGGCCCTGGCTGCCGACGGCACCGAGGGCTGGGGGGAGTGCGGAGCTCTGGCCCAGCCGACCTACACCGGTGAGTGGCTCGAGGGGGCCGAGGCGGTGCTCCGCCGGTTCCTCGTCCCGGCGCTGCTCGCCGGTCGAGAACCTCGGGTGGTCGGCCATCCCATGGCGGCAGCGGCGCTGGAGGCGGCGGTGCTGCACCTGCGACTGGCAGCGGCCGGCACCTCATTGTCCACCTGGGCGGGAGCGGTACGTGACCGGGTTCCGTGCGGGGTGGCGGTGGGCATCGCCCCGTCGGTCGATGCTCTGGTGGAGGAGGTCGCCGAGCACCTGGCCGCTGGCTACCTGAGGGTCAAGCTGAAGGTGCGACCGGGCTGGGACCTCGAGCCGGTGGCGGCGGTACGTGCGAGGTGGCCGGAGCTGGCCCTCGGGGTGGACGCCAACGGCGCCTACCGGCGTCGCGACCTCGACGCTGCCCTCGGCGCGCTCGACGGCCTCGGCCTGGTGGAGATCGAACAGCCCCTCCCCGCCGACGACCTCGTCGGCCTGGCCGAGGCGGCGCGGCGCCTCGACACCCCGGTGTGCCTGGACGAGTCCATCGGCTCGGTGTCCGATCTGGAGACGGCACTGGCGCTGGGCGCGGTCGACCACGTGAACCTCAAGCCCGGTCGGGTCGGGGGGATCATGGAGGCCCTGAGCCTCCATGACCTTGCCCGTGAGCGGGGCGTGCCGATGTGGGTCGGCGGGATGCTCGACACGGGCGTGGCCAAGGCGGTCAGCGTCGTCCTCGCCGCCCTGCCCGGGGCCACCCTCCCCGGAGATCTTCCGGCCAGCCGGCGGTGGTTCACCGAGGATGTCACCGAGCCCTGGGACGTGGCGCCCGACGGCACCATGGCCGTCCGCCCCCTCGGGGCGGTGCGCCTTCCGCCGCCGTCGGGCAACGGCGTCTGACGCCCACGCGTTGCTGCGAACAGGACCGTCAGCCGGAGACGGAGGCGGAACCAGGGCGCAGCCGGATGTGGCCGGTGCCGGCGCCGGCCCGGCCCACCACGGCGGCGTCGTGGCCGCTGGCCCTCAGCTCGGCCGCGGCCACCGCGGCCGCGTCGGGCTCGGCGCCGAAGAGCAAACCGCCGGAGGTCTGGGCGTCGGCGAGGATGACCACCGTCACCTCGTCGACGTCGCCGGCGTCGAGGCGCTCGCCCACCCAGTCGAGGTTGCGGGTGCTGCCCCCGGGGATGCACCCGCCCTCGGCCAGGGCCTGGGCCCCGGGCAGCACCGGTACGGCGTCGGGGTCGAGGTTGACGTCGACCGCCGACTCCTTCGCCATGCGGGCCAGATGACCGAGCAGGCCGAAGCCGGTGACGTCGGTGGCGCCGGTGGCGCCGGCCACCAACGCCGCGGCGCAGGCGGCGGCGTTGCTCCGGGTCATCGAGGCCACCGCCGCCTCGGCCACCTGGGGATGGGCAAGGTCGCGCTTGACAGCGGTGGCGATGATGCCGACGCCGAGCGGCTTGGTCAGCACCAGCGCGTCGCCGGGCCGCAGACCGGCGTTGGTGAGGATGCGCTCCGGGTGGACCTCACCCACGACCGCCAGGCCGAACTTGGGCTCCGGGTCGTCGACGGTGTGGCCCCCGACGGTGACGAACCCACAGTCGGCCCCCACCTCGGCGGCCCCGGCGAGCACCTCCGACAGCAGCTCGGTCGAGAGCTCGTCGACGTTCCACCCGACCAGGTTCAACGCGAGCAGCGGCCGCCCGCCCATGGCGTAGACGTCGGAGACGGCGTTGGTGGCGGCGATGCGGCCCCAGCTACGGGCGTCGTCGACGACGGGGGTGATGAAATCGGCGGTCACCACCAGCGCCCGGTGGTCGTCGAGGCGCCACACGGCGGCGTCGTCGCCGGTGGTGGCTCCCACCAGGAGATCGGGGTGGGTGACGGGAGTGAGGCGGCGCAGCACCTGCGCCAGCTCGCCGGGGGCGAGCTTGCACGCTCAGCCAGCGCCGTGGCTGAACTGGGTCAGGCGGGGGGAGGAGGTTCCAGACGCCATGCCCCTCGACTCTACTGAGGCGGTGGACGGACGGGCAGGCGGGGACCGGCTCCGATGGGCGCTGGAGCACCTCGAAGGCTCGGCCGGCGCCCTCCACTCCAGGGACCTGCCCGACCCGGCCACCCGGACGATCTCGGTGCTCGAGGTCGACCACCCCGCCCTCGTGCTCGGAAGCACCCAGCCCGAGCACCACGCCGACGGCGAGGCCCTGTCGGCCGCGGGCATCGAGCTGGTGCGCCGGCGCAGCGGAGGAGGGGCGGTGCTGCTCGTGCCCGGTCAGGCCCTGTGGCTCGACGCGGTGGTGCCCCGGGGTGACCCGCTCTGGGACGACGACGTGGGCCGGGCCACCCACTGGCTGGGGGCGACGTGGGCCCGCGCCCTGGCCGCGCTGGGCGTTGCCGCCACCGTCCACACCGGGGGGCTCGTGCCCAGCCGCTGGTCGTCGATGGTGTGCTTCGCCGGGCTCGGACCGGGCGAGGTGACCGCCGGGGGTCGCAAGGTGGTGGGCATCGCCCAGCGTCGCACCCGTGGCGGAACGCGGTTCCAGTGCATCGTGCTGCCGCGCTGGGACCCGGCCACAATCATCGACCTGCTGCGCCTCGACTCGGGCACCAAGGCCGAGGCGATAGCCCAGCTCGGTGCGGTGGCGAGCGGTGTCGACCGCCCCCGCCACCAGGTCCTCGATGCCCTGGTGGCCGCCCTCCCCGATGCAGAGGTGTGGCGAGTTAGGGAGTGATGTGGGATTGACGGGTGGAAAGTGGAGGCGTAGGGTACGTTCCTGTCACCGCAGTGCCTGCTCGGGCGGTGAGCACCCACCACGAGAGACGACCGAAAGGCTGCGCCGGTGTTCTACGGGGAGTACGAGCGCTCCCTGGACGACAAGGGGCGGGTGATCCTTCCCGCCGAGTTCCGCAACCTGCTCGGCGACAACGGCTTCATCACCAAGGTGCTCGACGGGTGCCTGGCCATCTACACCACGGAGGAGTTCGACAAGGTGGCGGCGACCATGCAGGAGAACGCCAGGCGGGGGGGTCAGACGGAACGACACGTCGCCCGCTCCTTCGCGGCTGGCTCGAGGCCGATCGCGCCGGACCGTCAGGGCCGGATCGCCGTGCCTCCCAACCTGCAGGAGTTCGCCGGCCTGACCCGCGACGTCATGGTGAACGGATCCATCAACCGCATCGAGATCTGGGACGCCGCCCGGTGGCGTGCCGTCAACCAGGAAGGGGAGCGCATGCTCCGCGATGCGGATGCCGGCCTCGCCGGCATGACCATCTGAAGACCGGTCGCCGCCGGGCAACAGCTTCGACCCGCACACGAGAGAGAGGGGAACGTCGAGACCAAGTGACCACGGGCGACCATGCCAACGGCGGCGTCGCTCATCTGCAGCCCTCCGATCGGTGAGATGGACAGCCCCTACTCCGCCCGCTGCCATCCAGCTCGATCGGGGAGACATCCCGACGAACGTCATCGATCGGGGGGCTGCTGATGAGCGAGGCCACGTTCCATCACCTGCCGGTGCTGCTCAACGACGTCGTCGACCTGTTCGGTCCCGTTCCCCCGGGGATCGTGGTCGATGCCACCGTCGGCGGCGGCGGCCACGCCGAAGCCCTGCTCGGAGCCTGCCCCCATCTCTCGGTGGTGGGTCTCGACCGGGACCCCGACGCCGTGGCCGCAGCCGCCGCACGGCTGTCGAGGTTCGGCCCTCGGGCGCAGGTCGTCCACGCCCGCTTCGATCGTCTCGCCACCGTGATGTCCGACCTCGGCCACACCGCAGCCAGTGGCGTGCTGTTCGACCTGGGCGTGAGCTCACCACAGCTCGACCGACCCGAGCGGGGCTTCAGCCACCGGCGGCAGGGGCCGCTCGACATGCGCATGGACCCCTCCGGCCCGGGTCCCGACGCCGCCAGCCTGGTCAACGAGGCGCCCGAGGGCGAGCTCGCCGACCTCCTGCGGTGCCTGGGTGACGAGCGCTACGCCACACGCGTGGCTCGGGGGATCGTCGCCGCCCGCCCCATCACCACGACCACCGAGCTGGCGGAGGTGGTGAGAGCGGCCATCCCCGCACCGGCGCGCCGGCGGGGCCGCCACCCCGCCACTCGCACCTTCCAGGCGCTGCGCATCGCCGTGAACGCCGAGCTCGAGGTCCTTCCCACCGCCCTCGACCAGGCCATCGACCTCCTCGCCCCTGGTGGGCGATGCGCGGTGCTCGCCTACCACTCCGGTGAGGACCGCGTCGTGAAGTCCCACTTCCGTCGGGCGGCCACCGGCGGCTGCACCTGTCCGTCCGGCTTGCCGTGCGGCTGCGGGGCGGTGCCCGTCGTGCGCCTCCTGCGGGCCGGCGCCGCCAAGCCGTCGGCCGAGGAGGTGTCGGCCAATCCTCGTGCCGCCAGCGCCCGGTTGCGGGCGGTCGAGAAGCTGCCCGAGCCGGTGGTGGGAGGGGTGGACGGATGAGTGCGCCGCTGCGCGTCCGGGCCGTGCCGGCACCGGCACCGGCACCGGAGTCACGTGAACGCCCTCGCGGCGTTGGTGCACCCGACACCCGTCGCGCTCCTCGCCCCCGGCTCCGGCTGGTCGACGACGCCCGCCTGCAGAGGGCCGCCCGGCAGCGTCGAGCCCGACGGCTGGCGGTGGCGGCGGCGGTGATGGCCGGGCTGGTGTTCATGGCGCTGGCCGGCTCCCACGCCTTCTTGGTGACCAACCAGGTCCGCATCGACGAGCTGCAGCAGCGAGTCGACGAGGCTCAGGCCCGCCATCAGGCGCTGCGGCTCCAGGTGGCCACCCTCGAGGCCCCCGACCGCATCGTCTCGGTGGCCCAGGACGATCTCGGGTTGGTCCGGCCCGACGAGGTCACCTATCTGCGGCCTGCGGCTCGCCCGCTCCCGGCCCCGGCATCCGACCTCGACGACCCCCAGGCGCCGCCAGCCCCCGAAGGAGCGGCGCCCTCGTGGGGTGCGGTCAAGCCCTACCTGGGGCGAGGAGCATGAGCGCCACCTCGCGGACGCGCCGGGGGGCGACTGCGCCGGCACGCCGGCGAGGTTCGGTCACCACCCGACCGGGGTCACCGCCACCCCACCGGCCACCCCGGCGTGGTCGCTCCGCTCCTCCGCCTCGGGTCGCCCACGGCCGGCCCGCCCCCCGCCCGGCCGTGGCCGCCGCCGGCGGGCGGACCCTGCCCCGGCACCGGGCGCAGCCTCGGAGCCGTGGCGCCGAGCCGCAGGTCGCCGTCGCTCCGCCTCGCCGGCGGCGACCTCGGGGGTCTCGCGTCCGGCGTCCCGGCCACCCCGCTCGCCGCTGCGCGGCGCTGATGCTGGGCGCCGTCCTCGCCTTCACCGGCGTCGCCGTACGCCTGGTCCACCTCCAGCTGGTGGCCCCCGACGCCTACGTGGAGCGCGGGGTGGCACAGCGCCTGCGCACCGTGGAGCTGCCTGCGCTGCGCGGGTCGATCTTCGACCGCAACGGCCAGGAGCTGGCGCTGGCCGTCCGCCACCACAGCGTGTGGGCAGATCCCCTGCTCGTCGTCGACCCCGCCGCCGCCGCCACCGAGCTGGCGGCGGTGCTGGACGTGGAGGCGGGCGAGCTGCGCGAGCGGCTGTCCGCGAAGGGATCGCGCTTCGTGTACCTGGCCCGCCAGGTCGACGGCGAGACGGCGGCCGCGGTGGCCGCCCTCGACCTCGACGGCGTCGAGCTGCTCGACGAGCCCCGGCGGTTCCGTCCTGCCGGCGACCTCGCCCTGTCGGTGCTCGGGGAAGTCGACATCGACAGCCGTGGTCTGTCCGGGCTCGAGCGGCAGTACGACGATCGCCTGTCAGGCGAGACCGGGAAGTTGCTCGTGGAGAAGGGCACCGACGGGCGCACGATCGTTGCCGGCGAGCAGCGGCTCAAAGCCGCCACCCGGGGTGAGGATCTCGTGCTCACCATCGACCGCTCCCTGCAGTACGAGGTCGAGCAGGCCCTCGCCGCCCAGGTCACCGAGACCCGAGCCGACGGGGGGACGGCCGTCGTCATGGCTCCCCACACCGGCGAGGTCCTGGCCATGGCGAGCGTCAGCGGTGGCGACGGGGACGAGGCGCCGAAGCCGACGGCCGACAACGCGGCGCTGACTTCGGTGTTCGAGCCGGGCTCCACGAACAAGGTCGTCACCCTCTCGGGCGTGCTGGAGGAGGGGGTGGCCGGTCCCCACGACACCCTCACCGTGGCCGACTCGCTGCAGGTGGCGTCGAAGCGCTTCTCCGACAGCTCGCCCCACCCCACCGAGACGATGTCGGTCGCCGAGGTGCTCGCCCAGTCGTCGAACGTGGGCACGATCAAACTGGCCCAGCGCCTGGGCGGAGAGCGGGTGGACGAGTACCTGCGGCGCTTCGGGTTCGGGCGCCAGACCGGGCTCGACTTCCCGGGGGAGACGGCCGGCCTGGTCCCCGACTACGACGACTGGGCCAGCACCTCCATCGGTTCCATCGCCATCGGCCAGGGCGTGGCCGTGAACGCCGTGCAGATGCTCGGCGCCTTCAACACCGTTGCCAACGGAGGTGTACACGTCGCTCCTCGGCTGGTGCGCTCCACCATCGACGCCGACGGCACCGAGCATCCGATGGCCGCCGGCGAGGCGGAGCGGGTGATCTCGGCGGAGACGGCGAGCGCCATGAAGGACATGCTGGCTCGCGCCGTGGCCGACGGCACCGGGACCAGGGCGCAGGTCGAGGGGTACCGGGTGGCGGGCAAGACGGGGACGGCCCGCAAACCGTCCACCGAGGTGCGCGGTTACGAATCCGGGGCGTACATGGGGGTCTTCGCCGGCTTCGTTCCCGTCGAGGACCCCAAGCTGTCGATCATCGTGGTGCTGGACGAGCCCCACCCCTACTATGGCGGCGTCGTCGCCGCGCCCGTGTTCGCCGAGATCGCCGAGTACGGCCTGCGCCTGTTGCGGATCCCGGCGCCGGCCCATGTGCCCGCACCGGTGCCTCCGGCCGACGCCGCCATCCGGGACTGACCGGGTTGCCCCGAGCTCGTTGGCTTCCGCCTCCTGCCACCCTCGTGGGCACCGTCGGCCCCGCTGGGTCCACGGGTGCCCACGAAGGGGCGGGGAGTGTGGGCAGCGGGGGGTGACGGCCACCGTGCGCCTCGATCTCCTCGTCGCCGCGCTCGATGCCGAGGCCGTCGTCGGCGACGTCGGCGGCGTCGAGGTGGCCTCGGTCACCCACGACTCTGGCCGGGTCGAGGCCGGAGCGCTGTTCTGCTGCCTGCCCGGCGCCCGCACCGACGGCCACCGCCACGCTCCGGAAGCGGTGGCTCGGGGGGCGGTCGCCCTGATCTGCGAACGGCCCCTCGGCCTTCACGTCCCCCAGGTGGTGGTCGCCGACGCCCGAGTGCAGATGGCCCGCGCCGCCGCCGCCTTCTGGGGCCACCCGTCCCGCCGGCTCCACGTCGTCGGGGTGACCGGCACCAACGGCAAGACCACCACGGTGTGGCTGCTGAGGGCGGTGCTCGAGGCAGCAGGGCGCTCGACGGGGATGATCGGCACCCTTGGGGGACCACGCACGACGCCGGAGGCGACCGAGCTGCAGGCCACCCTGGCGGAGCTGGCGCAGGCTCGTGCGTGGGGTGTGGCCATGGAGGTGTCGTCCCACGCCTTGGCCCTCGCTCGGGTGGAGGCGACGTGGTTCTCGATGGCCGTGTTCACCAACCTCACCCGGGAGCACCTCGATTTCCACGAGACGATGGAGGACTACTTCGCGGTCAAGGCGCGGCTGTTCGATCCGCAGCGCACGGCGGCGGCGGTGGTCAACGTCGACGACCGCCACGGGCGCTTGCTGCTCGAGACCGCCCGGGTGCCGACCCGGGCCTACTCGCTGGCCGACGTCGCCGACCTCGAGCTCGGACTGGGCGAGTCCACCGGCACCTGGCGGGGGCGGCGCCTGCGGGTGCCCCTCGGCGGCGCCGCCAACCTCTCCAATGCCCTGGCCGCGGCCACCGTCGCCGTGGAGCTGGGGGTCGACCTCGACGTGGTGGCCCAGGGCCTGGCTGAAGCTCCTCCCGTCCCCGGCCGCTACGAGCGCATCGACGGCGGGCAACCGTTCGCCGTGGTGGTCGACTACGCCCACACCCCCCATGCCCTCGAGCAACTGCTGGTCGCCGCCCACACCGGCACCGATCGGGCAATCGGCAGCGACGGGCGGGTGGTGGTGGTCTTCGGGTGCGGCGGCGACCGTGACCGGGAGAAGCGCCCGCTGATGGGACGGGTGGCCGCCAACCTGGCCGACCTCGCCATCGTGACCTCCGACAACCCGAGGTCGGAGGAGCCGCGTGCCATCATCGAGCAGGTGATCAGCGGAGCATCGGGCCCCGGCGAGGTGCGGATCGAGCCCAACCGGCGGCTGGCCATCAGGTCGGCGCTGGAGGGAGCTCGCGCCGGCGACGTCGTCGTGGTGGCCGGAAAGGGCCACGAGACCACCCAGGTGACGGGTGGGCGCACGATCGACTTCGACGACCGGGCGGTCGCCCGGGAGGAGCTCGCCAGGCTCGGGTTCTCGGCGGCCCCGGCTCGGTGATCCCCCTTCTGCTCGCCGCTGCTGTGGCCTTCGGCGTCGCCCTCGTCGGAACGCCGGTGCTGATGCGCTGGCTGCGGGCCAAGGGCATCGGCCAGCCCATACGCGAGGACGGCCCGCAGGGCCACATCACCAAGACGGGCACACCGACCATGGGCGGCATCATGATCGTCGCCGGTGCCCTCCTCGGGTACCTCGGCGCCCACCTCCAGAACGGGGCCATCTTCACCTGGGCCGGCATCCTCACGGTCGCGGTGATCTGCGGCGCCGGCTTCGTCGGCCTGCTCGACGACTGGATCAAGGTCAAGCACGCCCGCAGCCTGGGCTTGAACAAGCGGACGAAGATCGCCGGGTTGCTGACGGTGGCCGTGCTCTTCGCCTTCTCGTGCACCCGCCTCGCCGCCGTGTCCACCGAGCTCTCCTTCACCCGGGTCGGTACGACCGGCATCGACCTCGGACCGGTGCTGTGGTCGGCGTGGGCCGTCCTGCTCATCCTCGGGACGACCAACGCGGTGAACCTCACCGACGGGCTCGACGGACTGGCGGCGGGCTCCTCCACCCTGTCGTTCTCCGCGTTCGTCGTGATCGCCTTCTGGGCCTTCCGCCACCAGGACATCTACCGCTACCCCCAGTCACTCGACCTCGCCCTGGTGGCAGCGGCGATGATGGGGGCCTGCGCCGGGTTCTTGTGGTGGAACGCCGCCCCGGCCCGGATCTTCATGGGCGACACCGGTTCGCTGGCCATCGGCGCCGGTCTGGCCGCGCTGGCGCTCACCACCAACACCCAGCTCCTGCTCCCGGTGATCGGTGGGCTCTACGTCGCCGAGACGCTCTCGGTGATCGTCCAGGTGGCGTCCTTCCGGTTCTTCCGGCGCCGGGTCCTGCGCATGGCGCCGGTGCACCACCACTTCGAGCTGCTGGGATGGCCGGAGACGACGGTGATCGTGCGCTTCTGGATCCTGGCGGGCATGAGCGTCGCCCTGGCCGTGGGGATCTACTACGCCGACTTCCTCTCGACAGGGGCAACGGGATGAGCGGCCCGGGCCGGGTGCTGGTGGTGGGGTTGGGCGTTGCCGGCGAGGCGGCCGCCCGGCGCCTGGCCGAGCGGGGTTGGGCGACCACGGTGGTCGACGACCGCCCGTCGGCGTCGGCCCGGTCCCGGGCCGAGAGCCTCGGCGCCCGCGGGGTCACCTTCGTCACTGCCCCCTCGGCGCCGGAGCTGTCGGCCCTCGTCGCCCAGGCCGATCTGGTCGTACCCAGCCCGGGGGTGCCGATCGCCCACCCCGCCATCGCCGCCGCCACCGCCTCGGGCACGCCGGTGTGGAGCGAGCTCGAGCTGGCGGCCCGGTGGTCGCAGCTGCCGATGGTGGCGGTCACCGGCACCAACGGCAAGACCACCGTCACCACCATGGTGGAGCGCATGCTCGCCGCCAGCGGCCTGCGCACGGTGGCCGCCGGCAACAACGACCTGCCGCTCGTCGACGCCATCGCCCGCCACGACGAGCTCGACCTGGTGGTGGTCGAGGCCTCCTCGTTCCGCCTGCAGTTCACCTCGAGCTTTCGGCCGAACGTGGCCGTGTGGCTGAACCACGCCGAGGACCACCTTGACTGGCACCCGAGCATGGAGGCCTACGCGGCAGCCAAGGCCCGGATCTGGACGGCCCAGAGCCCCCACCAGGTGGCGGTGGCCAACGCCGACGACCCCGTGGTCATGGCGTGGGCCGCCGGGATCGCCTCGCGGCTCGTGACGTTCGGCTCGGCCGGTGACTGGCGCGTGGCCGACGGCGCCCTGACCGGGCCCGACGGGGAGGTCGTGCTCGGGGTCGACGAGCTGTGGCGAGGACTGCCCCACGACGTGACCAACGCCCTGGCCGCCGCGGCCACCGCGCTCGCCGCCGGTGCGTCGCTCGTGGCCGTGCGGTCGACCCTGCGTTCGTTCCCGGGCCTTCCCCATCGCCTCAGCCTCGTCGGCGAGCTCGACGGCGTCGCCTACTACGACGACTCCAAGGCGACCGATCCCCATGCCGCCGCCGCCGCCGTCGCCGGCTTCCCGTCGGTGGTGTTGATCGCCGGTGGGCGCAACAAGGGCCTGGACCTGTCGGTGCTGGCCGAGCTGGCCCCGCGGCTGCGGGCGGTGGTGGCCATCGGGGAGGCCGCCCCCGAGGTGGAGCGTGCCTTCGCCGCCGGGCTCGTCCCCGTCGCCGTCGCCACCTCCATGGACGGCGCCGTGGCCGCCGCTCGGGCCCGGGCCCACCCGGGCGACGCCGTGCTGCTGTCACCGGGCTGCGCCTCCTACGACTGGTACTCCTCCTACGCCGAGCGGGGCGACGACTTCGCTCGGGCGGTGCGAGCGGCAGCGGCGGTGCCGGCGTGACCGGTCGTCCGCCGGTCGGCCCCTCGGCGTCCCCTGTCGCATCCGCCGCTGCCCCGAGGCGAGGCGCGCCCAGGAGCAGGCGGCGGCGCCCGGCAGCGTTCGTGGGGTTGGCCGTGGTCGTCATCGTCCTCGACGTCGTGGGGCTGGCCATGGTGCTCTCCGCCTCCTCGGTGCAGGCGTTGCGCGAGTCCGGCTCGACCCTCACCTACTTCGGTCGCCAGGCCACGTGGCTGGCCATCTCCACCGTCGCCCTCGTGGTCACGGCCAAGGTCCATTACCGCCGGTGGCAGCGCCTGGCTCCGCTGTTGCTCGGCTGTGCCACGGTGCTGCTGGTGGTGGTGCTGCACCCGGCCATCGGCGTCGAGGTCAACGGCGCCCGGAGCTGGATCGAGCTCGGCCCCGCCCGCCTGCAGCCCTCGGAGCTGGCCAAGGTGGCGCTGCTGCTGTTCTGCGCCGACCTGCTCAGCCGCCGGGCCCACCGCATCGACGACAGCCGGTCGACGCTGCGGCCGGTGCTGGCCGTGGCCGGCCTCACCGCCGGGTTGATCATGTTGGAGCCCGACCTCGGCACCACCCTGGTGGTGGGCGCCATCGTGGTGTCGGTCCTGTTCCTCGCCGGGATCCCTGTGGGCCGGCTGTCCGGGGTGGTCGGCGTCGGCACGGCTGCTGCCCTGCTCCTCGCCCTGGGCGAGAGCTACCGGCGCGACCGGCTCCTCGTGTTCCTCCACCCCACCGCCGACCCGCTGAACACCGGCTACCAGATCACCCAGTCGCTCACGGGCCTGGCGGCCGGCGGGCTGTTTGGCGTGGGGGTGGGAGCGAGCCGGGCCAAGTACGGGTTCCTGCCGAACGCCCACACCGACTTCATCTTCGCCATCATCGGCGAGGAGCTGGGCCTCGTCGGTGCCGTCCTGGTGCTGGCGTTGTTCCTCGCCTTCGGCATGCTCGGCATGCGCGCCGCCCTGGGCGCTCCTGATCGCTTCGGCATGCTCGTCGCCGGGGGCATCACCGCCTGGATCCTGGCCCAGGCCCTGGTCAACATCGGTGGGGTGGTCGGGGTGCTGCCCATCACCGGCCTGACCCTGCCGTTCGTCTCCTTCGGCGGGTCCTCCCTGCTCGTCACCATGGCCGCCACCGGCATCCTGCTCAACATCGCCGCCCACGCCACCCCTGACCACTCCGGCACCGCCGCTCGCCGCGGCGGTCGCCGGCTCCGGCCCTGAGGAGCGGCTACACCGAGTAGCCCGACGTGTCGAGGGCACCGCGGTGCTCGGCCACCCACGCCGAGGTGCGGGCCAGGCCCTCCTCGAGGGTGACCGCCGGCTCCCATCCGGCCCACTCCCGAGCCCGGCGGTTGTCGCACACCAGCCGCTCCACCTCGCTGCCGGCCGGTCGCAGCCGCTCGGGATCGGTCACCACGGTCGCCTCGCTGCCGGTGATGGCGATGAGCAGCGCCACCAGGTCACCGATGGAGATCTCCCGGCCCGAACCGATGTTGACGACCTCGCCCACCGCCCGCTCGCAGCCGGCGACGGCGAGGAAGCCGGACACGGTGTCGTCGACGTAGTTGAAGTCACGGGTGGGGGAGGTGGCGCCGAGCTCGATGCGGCTGGCGCCGCCGTGGAGCTGGGCCAAAATGGTGGGGATCACCGCCCGGGTCGACTGGCGGGGCCCGTAGGTGTTGAAGGGGCGCACCACCGCCACCGGCAGGGCGAAGGCATGGAAGAACGACAGGGCCATCATGTCGGCGCCGATCTTCGACGCCGAGTACGGCGACTGGGGCTGGAGCGGGTGGTCCTCGGCGATGGGTACCCGGCGGGCGGTGCCGTAGGTCTCGCTCGTCGAGGTGTGCACCAGGCGCTCGACGCCGGCCCGCAGGCACGCCCGGGCCACGTGGTGGGTCCCGGTGACGTTCACCTGCACGTAGCTCTCGGGGGCGGCATAGCTGTAGGGGATGCCGATCAGTGCCGCCAGGTGGAACACGACCTCGCGGCCGTCGACGGCGGTGAAGACCCGCTCGGCGTCCCGCACGTCGCCGGGGACGACCTCGACGTCGGCGTGCACCTCGGGATCGAGCCAGCCCGCCTTCCCGAACGGGTTGTAGTGGACCAAGGCCCGCACGTCGGCCCCCTCACGCACCAGGCGCTCGACGAGGGTGCTGCCGATGAAGCCCTCACCTCCGGTCACCACGACCTTGCGCCCGTGCCAGCCGCCCATGCTCACACCTCCTCGCCGGTGGCGAACAGGACGAGTGCCGCTTCCAGCTCCTCCAGGGTCCCGATGTCGATGAACTTCTCGAGGATCGGGAACGACACCACCTTGCCGCCCTGGGCGAGCACCAGCTCGACCAGGCTCGGCATCCCGAAGAAGGTCTCGGGCGGAACGAGCCCGACCACCTCGGGCTCGAGGACGTAGATGCCGGCGTTGCACGGCCGGTGCAGGGTTGGCTTCTCCTCGATGCCGGTGATCCGGTCGCCCTCGAGGTGCAACACCCCGTAGGGCACCTTGACGGCGTAGTCGAAGGTGCCGACGGTGATCGCTGCCGCCTGCTGGCGGTGGTAGTCGACCAAGCGGGCGAAGTGCAGGGCGGTGACCTGGTCGGCGTTCATGACGAGGATCGGACCGGAGGGGCGCTCTGGCAGCAGCGACAGGGGACCGGCGGTGTTGAGCTCGGTGCGCTCACGCAGGTAGCGAAGGTGCACCCCGTAGCCCTCGCCGTCGCCGAGGCGCTCCTCGAACACTTCAGCCTTGTAGTTGACCGACAGGTAGACGTCGGCCACGCCCGCCGCCCACAGGCCCTCGAGGAGGCGTTCCACGATGGTGGTGCGACCCACCGTGAGCAGCGGCTTGGGAACCTTGTCGGTGAGCGGGCGGAGGCGTTGTCCCCGGCCCCCGGCGAGGATCACCGCGGTCACCGGCGGCTGGTGGCCACCGACCTCGTCGAGGTGGCGCAGCCCGGCCAGCCGGCCCCCCTCCACCACGGCGGCGGCCGGGAGCCGGCGGCGTTCGAGCAGCGCCCGCACCTCGTCGTCGGGCGTCTCGGGCTCCACGATGGCCGGGTCGTCGCCCATGACCTCCGACACCTTGGTGGTCAGTCCCCGCCCGAGGAGGTGGGCCCGGCGGATGTCGCCGTCGGAGATGGTGCCCACGACGCCCCCACCACCGCCGACGTCACCCCTGACGACCACGGCGATGCCGACGCCGTTGTCGTGCAGGCGCTCGAACACTCGGCCGATCTCGTCGTCGGCGCCAACGACGGCGGTCACGGTGCGTCGGCGGCTGCCCACCGGTGCTCGGTGGACAGGCTCAGGGCCCACGCCGCCAGCTCGTCGGCCGCACGCGGGTGGGCCATGCCGGCGAGCCCCGAGCACATCTGCTCGAGGCGCTCCCGGTCGTCGAGGATGGCTTCGAGGAGGGGCCCGACCACCTCGGGAGTGGCCTCGTGGTCACGCACCATGAGGGCGGCTCCGGCAGCGACCAGGGCGGCGGCGTTGCGCGCCTGGTGGTCGAAGGGGGCGTGGGGATAGGGCACGAGCACGGCGGGCAGCCCGACGACGGCGAGCTCGGCGACGGTGCCGGCGCCCGGCCGACACACGGCCACGTCGGCGGCGGCGTAGGCGTGGTCCATGCGGTCGATGAAGCGGGTGAGCTCGACCAGCTGCGCGCCGGGGCTCGCCCGCAGCTCGGCCTCGGTGCGCTCGTGGTCACGCGATCCGGCCTTCAACAGGATTCGGACGTCGTGGCGGTCGTGCCAACGCCGGGCCAGGCCGATGGCCAGGCGGTTGAGCGAGCTGGCACCCTGGCTGCCGCCGTTCACCAGCACCATGAGGGTGTCGTCGTCGAGCCGGTGGGCGTGGCGGGCCGCAGGGCGCAGCACCTGGCGGTCGAAGCCGACGAGCTCGGGACCGAGGGGCATGCCCACCGTCCGCACGACGGCGTGGCCGAAGGCGGGGGCGGCCTCGGCGAAAGCCGTGGCCACGTTGCCGCCCAGACGGGCGGCGACCAGGTTGGCCCGTCCGGGGACCGCTCCCGACTCGTGCACGAGCGAGGGGATCCCGGCCAGGCGGGCGGCGGCGACGACCGGGACGCTCAGGTAGGCGCCCATCCCCACCACGACGTCGGCTCGGCGGGCTCGCAGGATCCGCCGAGCTTGGGCCGTGGCCCGCACCAGGGCGGCCGGGAGCAACGCTGCTGTCCTTCCCGTGAAGGGGACCATGTCGATCAGCTCGAGCTCGTAGCCGGCACCGGGGATGAGCGTCGTCTCCAGGCCCCTCCGGGTGCCCACGAACGACACCGAGGCAGCGGGCTCGGTCCGGCGGATGGCGTCGGCGACGGCCAGACCGGGGAAGATGTGCCCGCCCGTCCCCCCGGCGGCGATGACGACGTTCGGCCTCACTCGCTCGCTCCACTCGCTCCGCCCGCCCCAGCGTTGTCACCCTGGCGACGAGCGGCGCTCCGCTTCGTGGTCGCCGGTGATCCGGCGACCACGGCCGTCCCCGGCCCACACGACCTCCGCGCTCGCTTCGCTGGGCAGGGCCGACATCCAAGACGAGGTTGGCTGGGGGGGCGGGAGTGGCCGGCGGCCAAAGGCAGTGCCCCACGGCGAGGGCGACAGGCTCCGGTCATGGCGTCCGCAGGATAGGTGACCTCGTCCGGGGTGCTCCATCGCAAGCGGACTCGCCGTATCGTTGGGCAGCGTGCCTGGGCCGATCCTCGATCTCGGCCGTCCCCGGCGCCTCCACCTGGTGGGCGTGGGCGGATCGGGGATGGCGCCGCTCGCCCGGATCCTGGCCGGCATGGGGCACTCCGTGTCGGGCAGCGACGTGGCGCGGACGTCGCGCACCGAGGGCCTGGCAGCGCTCGGCGTGGTCGTCAACCTCGGCCATGACCCTCGTCACGTCGCCGGGGCCGAGGTGGTGGTGGCCTCCACCGGCATCCCCGAGCACAACCCCGAGCTGGTGGGGGCCAGGCAGGCCGGGATCCCCGTGGTTCGGCGCAGCGCCGCCCTGGCCGCGGTGTGCGCCCTGCGGCGGACGCTGGCCGTGGGAGGCACCCACGGCAAGACCACCACCACGGCGATGTTGGCGGCAGTGCTCACCGAGGCCGGCGTGCGTCCGTCGTTCCTCATCGGCGGCGACCTCGTCGGCGGTGGCGAGAGCGCGGCGTGGCACGACAGCGAGTGGTTCCTGGTGGAGGCCGACGAGAGCGACGGCACCTTCCTCGAGCTCGGCGCCGAGGCGGTGGTGCTCACCAGCGTGGAGCCCGACCACCTCGACTATCACGGCAGCGTCGACGCCTTGCTCTCGGCCTTCGCCCGCTTCCTCGCCGAGGCGCCGGGGCCGCGGGTGGTGTGCACCGACGATCCGGGTGCCGCCCGGGTTGCCGCCGAGCTTCCCCACTTGTCCTACGGCACCGGCCCGGGGGCGCGCTACGGGGTGAGTGACGTCGAGCCGGCCCGCTCGGCGGTGTCGTTCAGCCTCGCCGACGCCGGCGTCGAGCTGGGCCGCCTTCGGGTGAACCTTCCCGGCCTCCACAACGCCCGCAACGCCGCCGGTGCGGCAGTGGCGGCCATGGCGCTCGGTGCGTCGTTCGAGGCAGCCGGGCGAGGCCTGGCCGGCTTCGCGGGCGTCGCCCGGCGCTTCGAGTGGCGAGGGGAGGTCGACGGGGTGGCCTTCGTCGACAGCTACGACCACCTGCCCGGCGAGGTGGCGGCGGCGGTGGCGGCGGCCCGTGACGGCGGGTGGCGTCGGATCGTCTGCGTGTTCCAGCCCCACCGCTACACCCGCACCGCCGCGCTGTGGCGCGACTTCGCGTCCGCCTTCGACGGCGCCGACGTGGTCGCGGTTACCGACATCTATCCGGCCGGCCAGGCGCCGATACCCGGCGTCACCGGCAAGCTCGTGGTCGACGCCATCCTCGACGTTGCCCCCGGTCGGCGAGTGGCGTGGTTGCCTCGCCGGCGCGACGTCCTGGCCTGGCTGGTGGCCGAGCTGCGCCCCGGCGATCTTTGCCTCACCCTGGGTGCCGGCGACCTCACCACGGTTCCCGATGAGGTGATGGAGCTGCTCGCCCGGCGCCGAGCAGCCAGCCGATCGGCGGGATGATCCGGAGCTCGCAGGCGGCGATCGAGGCGGCTCGCCTGCTGGGTGAACGGGCGCTCACCAACCATCCCCTCGGTCCCCGCACGACCTACCGCGTGGGCGGGCCGGCTGCGGTCTTCTTCCCGCTCCACGACGAGGCCGATCTGGCCCTGGCCGCGGGGGTGGTCGAGGCGACCGGGGTGGAGGTGCTGGTCGTGGGCAAGGGGTCCAACCTGTTGGTCGCCGACGCCGGCTTTCCGGGGATGGCGGTCGCCCTCGGCCCCGGGTTCGCCACCGTTGCCCTCGGCGCTTCGACGGCCACCGCCGGCGGGGCCACCGATCTCCCGGTGCTGGCCCGGCGCACCGCGGCCGCCGGACTGCGCGGGCTCGAGTGGACGGTGGGGGTGCCGGGATCGGTGGGCGGGGGGGTGCGGATGAACGCCGGGGGGCACGGGTCCGACATGGCCGCCACCCTCGCGAGGGTCCGCGTCTTGGACCTTCGCACCGGCCACGATGGGGTGGTGGACGCCGGCGCCCTCGATCTCGGCTACCGCCGTTCCAGCTTGGCCCCCGCCCAACTGGTGGTGGCCGCCGAGTTCGGACTCGACCCCGGTGATCCTGCTTCGGCCCGAGCCGAGGTGGCCGAGGTCGTGCGCTGGCGGCGGGAGCACCAACCCGGCGGGCAGAACGCCGGCTCGGTGTTCGCCAACCCGCCCGGCGACGCCGCCGGGCGCCTGGTGGAGGAGGCCGGCTGCCGGGGGCTGCGATTGGGCACGGCCCAGGTGTCGGACAAGCACGCCAACTTCATCCAGTCGGAACCCGGAGGCTCCGCCGACGACGTCGCCGCCCTGATCACCGAGGTCAGGCGTCGGGTGAGATCGGTGACCGGCGTCGAGCTCGCCACCGAGCTCCGGCTGGTCGGCTTTCCCAGCGCGGCGGGGACGGAGGTGGACGAGGGGTGACGGCGACCTCCGCCGATCGCCGGGAGCCGGGCATCGACCCCCGCATCCGTGAACGACGCCGAGAGATCCGTCGCCACGAGGGGAGACGGCGCCTGCGGCGACTGGGCGCGCTGGCGGGGGCGGGCGTGCTCGCCGCCTGTGGTGCAGTCGTCGTGCTCTCTCCGGTGCTCGACGTCGATCGCGTGGTGGTGCGCGGGGCGGTGCGCACCGACCCCGCCGAGGTGGGGCGGGCGTCGGGCATCGACGTGGGAGATCCGATGGCGACGCTGTCCGGCCCCAGGGCGGCCAGCAGCGTGGAGAGGCTCCCGTGGGTGGCTCGGGCGACCGTGACCCGGTCCTGGCCGGGGACGGTGATCGTCTCGATCGACGAGCGCACGGCGGTGGCGGTCGCCGTCGCCAGCGGCGGCCGGCGGGTGGTGGTCGACGCCGGCGGGCGTCAACTGGGCTTCACCGCCGACGACGAGCTGCTCGCTCTGCCGATCATCGAGGGGCTCCACGTCGAGCCCGCCCCGGGCCAGTTCGTCGGTGCCGAGGCCGCCGGTGCGCTCGAGCTGGCCGAGCGCTTGGTCGCCGCCTTCCCCGCAGGCACCGTCGCCGTCGCCATGGACGGCCGTGGGGCCTTGGAGGCTCGGGTCACACCCGCGGGCTCCGCCCAGGTCCGTGCGGTGGTCGGCTCCTCCGATCGTCTCGCCGACAAGGTCCTCGCGCTGGTCAGCGTGGTGGAGCAGTCGGGCACCGACGCCGCTCCCGCCGTCGTGGACGTCCGCGCTCCTGATGCCCCGGCCTTGACCAGAGCGCCGTCATGACCGTATGCTCTCAACCACAACGAGAGGTTTACATAACTCTCAATCTCAAGTTGAGGTTGAGGAAAGGACCGGCGGCGACCGGCCCCTTCCCACTGTTGCACACGTCCAGGGCCGGCCCGTCCGTTGTCGGGCTGCTCCGTCGCCCGCCACCTGCTGAGGAGAAGAATCACATGGCCGGCAATCCGCAGAACTACCTGGCGGTGATCAAGGTCGTCGGAATCGGCGGCGGTGGCGTCAACGCCGTGAACCGGATGATCGAGGCCGGGCTCAAGGGCGTCGAGTTCATCGGTATCAACACCGACGCCCAGGCCCTGCTCATGAGCGACGCCGAGCTCAAGCTCGACATCGGCCAGGACGTCACCCGGGGTCTGGGGGCGGGCAGTGACCCCGAGGTCGGGGCCATGGCCGCCGAGGACCACCGAGCCGAGATCGAAGCAGCACTGCAGGGTGCCGACATGGTGTTCATCACCGCCGGCAAGGGAGGCGGCACCGGCACCGGAGGCGCGCCGGTGGTGGCCGAGATCGCCAAAGGGCTCGGCGCCCTGACCATCGGCGTGGTCACCCGTCCCTTCGCCTTCGAAGGGCGGCGCCGGGCGGTGCAGGCCGAGCAGGGCATCCAACGGCTCAAGGAGCGGGTCGACACCCTCATCGTCATCCCCAACGACCGGCTGCTCACCGTCTCCAACGACAAGACCTCGGTCGTGAACGCCTTCAGGATGGCCGACGAGGTGCTGCTGCAGGGGGTGCAGGGCATCACCGAGCTGATCACCACGCCGGGGTTGATCAACACCGACTTCGCCGACGTGAAGATGGTCATGACCAATGCCGGATCGGCGCTGATGGGCATCGGGTACGGCTCGGGCGACGGGCGGGCGTTGAACGCCGCCCGCTCCGCCATCTCCAGCCCCCTGCTCGAGGCGTCGATCGAAGGGGCGCGGGGAATCCTGCTCAGCATCTCCGGGGGCAACGACCTCGGGCTGTTCGAGATCAACGAGGCCGCCGAGGTGATCCACGGTGTTGCCCACCCCGACGCCAACATCATCTTCGGAACAGTGATCGACGAGACCATGGACGACGAGGTCCGCGTCACGGTGATCGCCGCCGGCTTCGACCGCTGGGAGGACGCCCACAGCGACCGCAGCGACCGCAGCGACCGCAACGACCGCAGGGAGCGCCGGCAGATCAGGGTGCCGAGCTCGGCGGGCTTCGAGCCCGACCGCCGGAGCAGCGACACCGGGCGCGAGCGCGGACGGGCCAGAGAGCGCGAGCGCGACGTGTTCGCCAGCGATGAGGACCTCGACCTCGACTTGGACCTCGACGCCGACGACGACTTCGACGTGCCCTCGTTCCTCAAGTAGCGGCCTTGACCCTCTCCCTCCCGAGGTACCGCTTCACCGGCTGCGGTGACGGTGACCTGTCGCCGGACTCGGTCGACGTCGACCGGCGCCGCGCCGCAGTGGTCGCCCTACCGTGGACGTGGCTGCGCCAGGTGCACGGCGACGCCGTGGTGGTGGTGGACCGGCCGGGAGCCAAGACCGGGGTTCGCGCCGATGGCGTGGTCACGGGGGTGCCCGGTGCCGCCATCGCCGTCCAGGCGGCCGACTGCGCGCCGGTGGCGGTGCTCGGAGAGTCGGTGGTCGCCGTCGCCCACGCCGGCTGGCGGGGGCTGGTCGCCGGGATCGTGCCCGCGGTCGTCAGTGCCGCCCGCCGTGTCGCGCCCGGTCCGCTGCGCGCCGTGGTCGGCCCGTGCATCCGCCCTCGGTGCTACCCCTTCGCCCCCGCCGACCTCGACGTCGTGGCCGGCGCCGTCGGTGACGTGGTCCGCAGCGAGACCGGTTCGGGCGAGCCTGCCCTCGACCTCGTCGCTGGCGTGCGGGCGGCGTTGTCCGACGCCGGCGTCGACGATTGCGACGATGTCGCTATCTGCACGGCATGTTCGCCGTCGCACTGGTCCCACCGGGCCGACGGTGGCCACCAGCGTCAGTCGCTGGTGGCGTGGCTGGAGCCGTGACCGCCGGCGAGCAGGTGGCGCTGGCCGTCGAGCGGGTGCGGGACCGCATCGCCGATGCCGGCGGCGATGCGGCGGCCGTGCGACTGGTGGCGGTCACCAAGGGGTTCGGACCGGGGGCGGTCGCCGCCGCGGTCGCCGCCGGGGTGTCCGACGTGGGGGAGAGCTACACCCACGAGCTCGTCGCCAAGGCGGCGTCGTCGCCACCGAGCCTGCGCTGGCACTTCGTCGGACGACTTCAGTCGAACAAGGTCAAGGCGGTGGCCTCGGTGGTCGAGCTCTGGCAGAGCGTCGACCGGCCGAGCCTGGTGCGCGAGATCCGGGAGCGGGCGCCCGGCGCACGGGTCCTCGTGCAGGTCAACCCCACCGGTGAGGTCACCAAGGGGGGATGTCGACCCGGCGACGCCCCCGACCTCGTGGCCCGCGCCGGCGACGCCGGCTTGCGGGTGAGCGGCTTGATGGCGATCGGGCCCCGAGGCGATCCCGAGGACGCACGCCAGGGCTTCCGCCTCGTGCGCGAGCTGGCCGATCGGCTGGGGCTTCGGGAGCGGTCCATGGGGATGAGCGACGACCTCGAGGTGGCGGTGCAGGAGGGGTCGACCATGGTGCGGGTGGGGCGGGCGCTCTTCGGGCCCCGCCCTTCGGCTGGTACGGGGATTGGCGCCGAGACCGTCCTTCGACGGTGCCACTAACGTCGGTCTACAGGAGGGTTCCAGCATGGCGACGATGTGGCGACGAGCGATGACGTACCTCGGGCTCGGCCCCGACGAGGAGTACGACGACTACGACTACGACGACGTGCCCGAAGAGCCACCGGCGCGCGCCGCCCCCCGTTACGCCGAGCCCCCGGTCGAGTCCCAGATCGGCGCTGTGCGGCCGGTGCCGCGCGAACGCGAGCCCGAGGTGCAGGCGACTCCGTTGCGGCCCCGCAGCTCGGTGGTGCGACCGCTGACCCCCCAGCAGCCCAGTCCCAAGCCCTACGCCTTGTCGCCGGTGTCGTTCAACGAGGCCCAGGAGGTGGCTGACAAGTTCATGGCGGGCGTCCCGGTGATCGTCAACCTCCAGGGAGCGGAGCGGGAGCTGTCGCGACGGCTCGTCGACTTCGCCAGCGGGCTGTGCTATGGGCTGCACGGCCAGATGGAGCGGGTGACCAACCACGTGTACCTGCTCACTCCCACTGATGTGCAGGTCTCCGACGAGGACCGTCGTCGCCTCGAGGAACGGAGCCTGTGATGGTGATGGGGCGTCACCGGTTCGGTTCCTCCGCCCTGCCCGGTCCTCGGACCGGAGCCCTCACCCGGTGATCAGCGAGATCCTGTGCTGGCTGTCGACGCTCTACTTCTTCGCCATCCTCGCCAGGATCTTGATGAGCTGGTTTCCGGTCTCCCCCGAGGGAATGGTGGCCACCGTCTTCTCGTTCCTCTACGCCATCACCGAGCCCGTGCTCGGTCCTCTGCGGCGAGCGTTGCCCCCCATCGCCATGGGGGGCATGGGTCTCGACCTGTCGCCCATCATCGTCACCTTCGCCCTCCAGCTGTTCATCCGGCCGCTGGTGTGTTAGATCGCCACCGACCCCGGAGCTCGACGACGACGTGACCGTGCTGTCGACAGACCGCGGAGCCGGCTGACGGCGAGCATCACCGATGCCGCTCCTCGTGCTCGGTAGGGTTGGTGCATGGCACTCGGTCTGTCGCCGCAGCGGTTGCGGGAGGTTCGCTTCGCCGAGCAATGGCGGGGATATCGCACCAACGAGGTCGACGAGTTCGTCGACAGGGTGGGGGAGGCGTTCGACGCCTTGGAGGCACGGCTGCGGGAGGCAGTCGCGCGGGCCGACCGAGCCGAGCAGGCGCTGCAGGAGCGGGGCTCCGACGAACGGGTGAGCCGGACGCTCGTGCTCGCCGAGCGGACGGCCGAGGCCGCACTGCGAGAAGCGCAGGACGAGGCCACCCGCTTGGTCGAGGAGGCGACGAAGCGGGCCAACGAACTGGTGGCCGACGCCGAGGAACGGGTCGCGCTCCAGCGGTCGGAGATGGACGCCCGGGCGGTGGCCGAGCTCCACGACTTGGCGGAGCGGCGGAGGGCCCTCGAAACCGACGTCGCCCTGCTCGCCGACTACGTGCACAGGCAGCGTGGGGCATTGGCAGAACAGCTACGGGCCCAGGTGCGCTGGCTCGAGGTCGGCGACCACCTGGCTCCGCCGCCGGTCAGCGGCCCGTGGGACGCGGCACCGGTGCCGCCGTTCGAGGAGTCGGTCTCCGCCGAGGGCGGCTTGGTGGCTCGGTCCGGACCAGCCGAGGCGGGTGACGAGACGACGACGGATGACGAGACAACGACGGATGACGAGCTGGCGGCGCTGATCCGGCGTGCCGAGGCATTGCCGCGAGCGTTCCCGTCGCTCGACCTGGCGTCGAGCACCTCCGCCATCGGGGGAGCACCACCCGCGACCGGCGAGGTCGGCGTCGAGGCCGCCTCCGACAGCGACACCGCGCTCGACGGCGGCGGTTCCGAGGACCGGATCGAAGCCGCCGACGTGTCCGACGCCGCACCTCGTCTCGATGGCTCCGAGGACTGGATCGAGGCCGCCTCCGACAGCGACACCGCGCTCGACGGCGGCGGTTCCGAGGACCGGATCGAAGCCGCCGACGTGTCCAACGCCGCACCTCGTCGCGACGAGCGCGAGCACGACGGCGGCGCATCTCCGGCGGGCGCCGCCGTGGTCTCCGACGCACCGGAAGCCACCGACGTCGAACGGATCCCGTGGAGACGACCAGACGCGCCCGAGGCACCCACGGAAGCGCCGACCGCTCGACCGGCCCCGGCACCGGTCGACGACGACCCCTTCCTCGCCGAGCTCCGGCGCGCCGTTGACGACCCCGAGCCTCTCGGGCCGCGCGAGGAAGACGACGTGTGGTTCGACGACGTGGGTCTCGTCGATTCCGACGATCCGCTGTCCGGTCGACTCCGCCGTCGTCGGCAGCGCTGAACGGTCGGGATCACTCCTCCTGATCTCCGCCGTCCCCGGCCGGCGAGCTGGGGCGATGTACTCACCAATCTCGGCAAATCGCCCATGTGGTGCAGATGAGGCAGGGCGTGGACCAGCTGTCTAGGATGCAGTTCCTTGGCGAGCAACGCCGGGCACACTCGAAGCGTCGGCACGCCGCCATGTGACGATCCGCCACAGTCATGCAGCCACGAGGTCAGGACGGTGAGGTTCAGGTGCTTGTACTGATCAGTTTCGGGTTGGTCTTGGTGGCCACCGTGCTGCTGGTGTTCGGATTGGTTGCCGGCGGGACCGGCCTGACGCTCATCTACCTTTCGATCGCCTGCAGCTTGATCGCCGGCATCGTCCTGGTCGTGGCCACCGTCATCCGCCGGCCGCGTGACGAGGCGCCGGCGGCGGGCCCAGCCCCCGGTTGGACTCCCCAACGCGAGACCGCTCCTCCCCCCACCCCCACGCCACGTGCCATGCCCGAGGCGGCGCCCGAGCCCACGGCTCCGGTCGCCGCCGTGGTTGCTGGCCCGGCGTACACGCCGGCGCGGCGAGAGCCGGCGCTGGCGTCGGTCGGTGGGTCGGGCCCCCAGGCTTTCGCTGACGACGTCGACGGCGACGACGGTGACGTTGCCGAGGCCTTCCCCATCGAAGGGTATGACCAGCTCCGGGTCACCGAGATCCTCCCGCTGCTGCCCGAGCTCTACGACGACGAGCTCGACATGGTCGAGAGCCGGGAGCGGGCGCGCAAGGGTAGGGTGCGCGTGCTCAACCGCATCGAGGAGCTGCGCCGTCAGCCCGTCGCCGACGACGTCGAGCCCATCGAGGACGAGCCGGTTGAGGTCCAAGGAGGAACCGAAGAGGTGGACGTCTTCCCCATCGCCGACTACGACGAGCTCACCGTCGGCGAGA
>JADDQY010000078.1:0-73326 GCA_016781135.1 Actinomycetota bacterium | reverse complement strand
CTGCTGCCCGAGCTCTACGAGGACGAGCTCGACGTGGTCGAAGAGCGCGAGCGGGCGACCAAGAGCCGAGCGGTGATCCTGAACCGCCTGGGCGAGCTGCGAGACCAGATGTCGGCCGACGTCGCCGACGCACCGCAAGCCCCACTCGACGACGAGGAAGCCCCAGCCGACGAGGAGGAGGAGTTCTTCCCCATCGCCGACTACGACGACCTCACCGTCGGCGAGATCCTCCCGCTGCTGCCCGAGCTCTACGAGGACGAGCTCGACGTGGTCGAAGAGCGCGAGCTGGCGACCAAGAACCGACCTGAGATCCTCGACCGGATCGACGAGTTGCGCGGCGAGGGGACCGCTCCTGATGTCGTCCCAACCGAGGAGCCCTGGGAGGTGCCCGACGAGGGCTGGGTCGAGTCCCAGGGCGTCACGCCAGACACGGCGGTCGCCCTCGAGGAGGAGCCCGAGGACGAGCCCGAGGAGGACGTGTTCCCCATCGCCGACTACGACCAGCTCCGGGTCCCCCAGATCCGAGCGGTGCTCCCCGAGCTGTCAGAGGACGAGCTCGAGCAGGTGCGTCAATACGAGATCGCCGGTGCCAATCGCACCACGGTGATCGCCGCCATCGATCGCGAGCTGGGCATGGCCGCACCGCCAGCGGCCCCGGCCAAGAAGGCGCCGGCGAAGAAGAAGGCCCCGGCCACCAAGGCCCCGGCCAGGGCCCCGGCCAAGAAGGCGCCGGCCAAGAAGGCGCCGGCCAAGGCGACGGCGACCAAGGCGACCGCCACCAAGGCGGCACCCAGGAAGGCGACGGCCGAGAAGGCCGCGCCGGCCAAGAAGGCCGCGCCGGCCAAGAAGGTCACGGCGAAGAAGAAGGCGGTGGCCACCAAGGCGGCACCGGCGAAGAAGGCTCCGCCGGCCAAGAAGGTTACGGCGAAGAAGGCTCCGCCGGCCAAGAAGGTCACGGCCAAGAAGGTCACGGCCAAGAAGGTCGGCGGAACGACGAGGCCCGCCTCCCAGGGCTGACCAGCCCGACCGGGGTCGGGCGCGCCCGCCGTTACCCGGGGTCGGGCGTCACCTGCACCCCGACCTCGACGCCGTCGAGGTCGATGGAGTGAGGAGGGCGACCGTCTCCGGCCCCGTCCACCTCCAACCGGGTGGCGAGGATCTCCCCGGCCACCCACCCCCGGTGGCCGTCGACGGCGGTGCGCACCTCGGGGTCGGCAGTGACCAACGTGACGGCGATGCGGTCGGCGATGGCGAGATCGAGCTCGCGGCGAAGATCGTTGACCGCCCGCACCAGCTCCCGGGCGATGCCCTCGTGGCGCAGGGGGGCGTCGACGTCCAGGTCGAGGGCGACTGCCCACGTGCCGTCCTGGGCAAGGGCGATCTCGGGCTGTCGCTCGGCCCGCACCTCCACGTCGTCGCCCCCGAGACGTTCCCCCGCGACCTCCACGAACCCGTCACGCTCGAGCGCGTCTCGCAGGGCCGAACCGTCCCCGGCGGCGAGCGCTGCCTTCACGTCGTTGACCCGCCGTCCCAGGCGAGGCCCGAGGGCCCGGAAGTTGGGCACGACCGTCCAGCGCACCAGCCCGCTCAAGGCCTCGATCTCCTCGAGGGCCTTGACGTTGAGCTCGTCGGCGATCTCGGTGCGTACCTCCTCGCCGAGCGACGCTCCGGGGTGCAGCAGCATGGCCCTCCGTAGCGGTTGGCGAACTTTGACGCCGGCGTCGGTGCGAGCGGCCCGCCCGAGGGCTACCAGGCGGCGGGCGGCGGCCATCTCCTCGCCCAGCAACCGGTCAGCCTCGTCGGTGGTGGCCGAGGGCCAGTCGGCGGCATGGACGGTGAGGCCCCCGGTGAGCCGGCACCACAGCTCGTCGGCCAGGAACGGGCAGAAGGGGGCGAGCAGCTCGGCGGCGACGGTCAGGCACCGGTGGAGGGTGGCGTGAGCCGTTCGATCCGACGCCTGCCAGAAGCGGGGTCGCGAGCGGCGGACGTACCAGTTGGAGAGGTCGTCGACGAAGCGGGCCAAGCGGGTGGTGGCGGCCAGTGCGTCGAAGCCGTCGAGGGCTGCGGTCACCTCGACGGTGGTGTCGTCGAGCTCGCCGAGCACCCACCGGTCGAGCACGTGGGTCGGCGTCACGCGAGCCGCCGGGTCGGGGACGAAGCCGTCGAGGTCGGCGTAGGTGGCGAAGAAGGCGTAGACGTTCCACAGGGTGAGAAGCGTCTGGCGTGTCGCCTCGCGGATGCCCTCCTGGGAGACCCGGCGGGGCGTCCAGGGTTGGCCAGCCGAGAAGAAGTACCACCGCAGGGCGTCGGCTCCCGCCGTCTCGAAGACGTGGGCCGGGTCGATGACGTTCCCCCGGGACTTGGACATCTTCTGGCCCTCGCCGTCCACGATCAGCCCCAGGCACACCACGTTGCGGTAGGGGGTGGCTCCGAAGACCAGGGTGTTGACGGCGAGCAGCGAGTAGAACCATCCCCGCGTCTGGTCGATCGCCTCGCAGATGAAGTCGGCCGGGTACGACGACCGGAACGGCTCGTCACCCTCGAAGGGAAAGTGGAACTGGGCCGAGGGCATGGCTCCGGAGTCGAACCAGGCGTCCAGCACGGGGGCGAGCCTCTGGGCCCGCTGGCCGCACCCCTCCTTTGGGCAGGCGAGGCTGATCTCGTCGACTGCTGGGCGGTGCAGGTCGAGCTCGGCCAGGTCACAACCGGCGAGCCGCGACAGCTCGGCCACCGAACCGACGCAGGTGTCGTGGCCTGACGGGCAGCGCCAGATGGGCAGGGGAGTGCCCCAGTAGCGGTCGCGCGACAGGGCCCAATCGATGTTGCCCTCGAGCCACTTGCCGAACCGACCGTGCTTGATGTGCTCGGGATGCCAGGCGATGCGCTCGTTCTCGGCGAGCAGGGCGTCGCGTTGCTCGGCGGTGCGCACGAACCACGACGTCTTGGCCCAGTAGAGGAGCGGCGTCGAGCAGCGCCAGCAGTGGGGGTAGCTGTGGAGGTAGTCCTGCTCGCGCACCAGGAGCTGCCGGGCGGCGAGGTCGTCGATGATGCCCCGATCGGCCTCCTTGACCCTGACGCCCGCCCACGGCCCCACCCGGGGATCGAAGGTGCCGTCGGCAGCGACGGGGTTGAGCACGGGCAGGCCCTCGGCCCGTCCGACGGCGGCGTCGTCCTCGCCGAAGGCGGGGGCCAGGTGCACCAGGCCGGAGCCTTCGTCGGTGCTCACCCATCCGGCGGCCACCACCTGCTCGGCGGCGTCGGTCTGACCGTCCGGAAAATCGAGGAGCTCGAATGGTCGCCGGTAGCGGCACCCCACCAGGGCGGTCCCGGGCACGGTGGCCACCACGTCGTAGGGAGCCCCGGCCCCGAAGAGCCGCTCGGCCGCCGTTTCGGCCATGACGAGGTCGCGCCCCTCGGGTTCGTGGACCCGCACGTAGGTGATCTCTGGCCCCACGGCGACGGCCACGTTCGAGATCAGGGTCCACGGCGTGGTCGTCCACACGAGCAGGTCGGCGTCGTCGTCGCGGAGCGGGAAGCGGACGTAGATGGAGGGGTCGACCACGTCGCGGTAGACGTCGGGCTGGCCCATCTCGTGGGACGACAGCGCGGTGCCGCAGCGGGGGCAGTAAGGGGTGACCCGGTGGCCCTCGTAGAGCAGGTCGCGGTCCCAGAGCTGGCGGATCAGCCACCAGACCGACTCGACGTACTCTCGCGACAGCGTCCAATACGCATCGGCGGTGTCGATCCATGTGCCCGAGCGCTCGGTCAGCGAGACGAAGTCCTCGACGTAGCGCGACACCGATGCCCGGCACCGGTCGTTGAAGGCGGCGATGCCGAACTCTTCGATCTGGGCCTTCGAGGTGAGGCCGAGCTCTTTTTCGACCTCCAGCTCGACCGGTAGGCCGTGGCAGTCCCACCCCCCCTTGCGTGGCACCCGCTTGCCTCGCATCGTCTGGAACCGGGGGTAGAGGTCCTTGAACACGCGGGGCCAGACGTGGTGGAGGCCGGGGCGGCCGTTGGCCGTGGGTGGCCCCTCGTAGAAGACCCACGGGTCGCCGTCCTTGCGGGCCTGGCGGACGTGCTCGACGACGCCCAGGCATCGCCACCGGTCGAGGACGCGATGCTCGAGGGCGACAAGGTCGAAGGGCTCCACCGGACCGAACGGCACTGCTTCAGCGTAGGACCCTCCCGGCGCGGTCGCGCGGCGACGGGCCGCCTCGCCGGTGGCGCCGGGGGACGAGCACTCGCCGGTACCCTCTCCCGCTGTGGAGCGCGAGCTGTTCGACCTCGACGGCAACGGCCGGGCGGTGCTCCGCCTCCACGTCCAGCCCGGCGCCGGCCGTTCGGAAGTCATCGGACGCCATGGTGACGCGCTGAAGGTGCGGGTGGCGGCCGCACCCGAAGGCGGTCGGGCGAACCAGGCGTGCGAGCGCCTGCTGGCCGAGCTGTTCGAGGTCAAGGTATCGGCGGTGCACCTGGTGGCGGGAGCGAGCAGCCGCTCGAAGCGTTTCGCCGTGGAAGGGGTCGATCCCGACGACGTGGCCGAGCAGCTCGAGCGCACCGTGTCCAGCGAGCGTGGACCGGCGCCCGACCACCGGTCCGAACAGCGTCCTCTCCGGCGGTAGCGCACCACGTCCCTTCGTTGCCGTCGGGGGCGGCGGTTGGTACATTCGGCGACCCCTTCGCGGGGGGAAGGCAGGTCAACGATGCCCAAAGCACCAAGCCACTCCACCACCACCCCTGCCGAGGGGAGCGACCTGACGGCGTCCGCCGGCTCGCCGGCGGCGAAGCCCAAGGCGACCAGGACCACCAGGACCACCAGGACCACCAGGCCCACAAAGACCCGAAAGGCCCCGAAGGCCCCGAAGGCCCCGACGGCGGCGGCCTCTCGGCCGGATGGGGCCAAGGTTCCCAAGGCGGCGGCGAGCAAGGTGCGGGCGCGCAAGGTCGCCGTCGTGCCTCCCGTCGTCGACCACGACACCCACGCATCCGATGCCGGCGACGAGGCCTTCGACCGCTTCGTCGAGGCTCAGCGCCTGGAGCTGCTGGCCGAGCGGGAGGCCTACACCCGTTCGGCTCGCTCCCTCCGGGCCGAAGCCGAGGAGCTGGCCCAGGATCGGGAGCCAGGTGACGTGCAGTTCGACGAGGAGTCGGGCGAGGGCGATTCCATGAACGTGGAGCGCGAGCGCGACCTGGCGCTGTCGGCCCAGGCGTTGGCCTCGGTCGAGGAGATCGATCGGGCTCTGGCCAAGATCGAGCAGGGCACCTACGGCGTGTGTGAGAAGTGCGGGGAACACATCCCTCGCGAGCGCCTGCGAGCCCTTCCCCACGCCTCGCTGTGCGTGCGGTGCAAGAGCGGGGGGCTCAGTCGCCGTTAGCAGCGCCCCGGCCCCGCTGGCTCCTCGTGGGAGCGGTCGCCGGCATCGTGTTGATCGCCGATCAGGCCACCAAGGCGCTGGCGCTCGCCACCCTCGACGACGGGAACACCGTCGAGCTGGTGGGGAGCCTCCGGTTTCGCCTCGTGTTCAACCGCGGCGCCGCCTTTGGCCTCGGTTCGCGCTTCGCTCCGCTGATCGCCCTGCTCGGGGTGGTGGTGGTCGCCGTCCTGGCCCGGGCAGGGGGGACATTGCGGCGGCCGTGGGCCCGGATCAGCCTCGGCCTGGTGCTGGGAGGCGCGGTCGGGAACCTGGCCGACCGGTTGCTGCGGTCGGACGGCGGAGCGCTCAGCGGCGCCGTCGTCGACTTCATCGACCTCCAGTGGTGGCCGGTGTTCAACCTGGCCGACACCGCCATCACCGTCGGGGCCGTGCTGCTCGCCTTCACCGCCGGGGACGATCCCGGGCCGGCGAGCCAGGCGAGCGGTGGCGACGAGCGACCAGACGAACGGTTTGACCGCCGATGAAGGAGCGCATCCCCGAGTCGCTCGCCGGGGAGCGCGTCGACCGGGTGGTGGCCATGCTCACCGGTCTGCCCCGGTCGACGGTGGCCGACTTGGTGGCGGGGGGTGCGGTCCGGCTCGGCGGCCGCCAAGTCACTGTGCGCTCCGAGCGGGTGCAGGCAGGCGCCGACGTCGAGGTGGAGGTGCCCGAGGTGGTCGACGAGGCGCTGGCCGCCGCCCCCGAGGTACCCGTCGACGTTGTGTACGCCGACGAGCACGTGGTGGTGGTCGACAAGCAGGCCGGGGTCGTGGTCCACCCCGGTGCCGGCAACCGGACCGGGACGCTGGTCCAGGCGCTGCTCCACCGCTACCCCGAGCTGGTCGGGGTGGGTCAGCCCGAGCGGCCCGGGGTGGTGCACCGCCTCGACAAGGGCACGTCCGGCCTGTTGGTGGTGGCCCGCTCCGATCTCGCCTATCGCTCCCTGGTGGCCCAGCTGGCGTCCCGCCAGGTCGAGCGTCGCTACCTGGCGCTGGTGTGGGGTCTGCCCGAGCCCGGCCGGGGCCTGGTCGACGCACCCGTCGGCCGGTCGCAGCGGGTCCCCACCCGCATGGCGGTGTCGAGCCGGGGGAGGACGGCGAGGACGGCCTATGAGGTGCTGCGCCGGTTCGGCGAGCCGGTCGAGGCGGCCCTGGTGGGGTGCACGCTCGAGACCGGCCGGACTCACCAGATCAGGGTCCACCTGGCCGCCATCGGTCACCCGGTCGTGGGTGATGCCGACTACGGCGGTAACTCGGGCGCCGGCCCCGGCGCCGAGAGCCGCGGGGGCCAGCTAGGCGCGCCGCGCCCGTTCCTGCATGCGGAGCGGCTCGCGTTCGACCACCCCGCGACTGGGGGGCGGCTCTGCTTCGAGGCCCCCCTCCCCGCCGACCTCCAGCTGGTCCTGAATGGGCTCCAGTGAGCCCCGGGCCCGGCGAACGCAGTCGGCGAGGGTGAACGAGTCGAGGTGGCGGCGCATGTGATCGCCGACGTCGGCCCACATGGCCAGCAGCACGCACTGGCCTTCGTGGTCGCACGCCCCGTCCTCGTGGGGCCGACCGAAGTCACCGGCAACGATGGGGCCATCGACGGCGCTGATGATCTCGCCGAGGGTGATGGTCCCCGGCGGCCGGGCGAGGACGTACCCGCCACCCACGCCTCGCTTGGAGCGCACCAGCCCGGCGCCCTTGAGGGCGAGCAGGATCTGCTCCAGGTAGGGCTGTGGGAGGCCGGTCCGCTCGGCGATGTCGCGCACCGAGGTCGGGTGCTCACCTGGATCGCCGTGCAGAGCGAGCGACAGGAGCGCCCGGGCGGCGTAGTCACCGCGGGTCGAGACCTTCACGTCTCCATCGTACGGGTGCCCTCCGAGCACGCTGGCCGGCGAATGTGCGCTGCACCGAGCGGGGTGGTGGACTGGTCGGGTGGACCAGAGCGCGGCGAACGAGGACCTCGCTCCCGTCGTCCCCGACTACAACGGGGCGTGCCTGAGCAATGTCGTGCCGGCGCTGTTGGAACCCGGTCCCACCCCGCCGCCGTGGCTGCCGGCGGCAGCCGCCGGTGCATCCCAGCTGGTGCTGCTGGTCGTCGACGGGCTCGGGTTCCTCCAGCTCGACGCCCGCCGCCACCTCGCCCCCACCCTGGCCGCCATGGAGGGCGGCGCCATCTCGACCGTCGCCCCTTCGACCACCGCCACTGCCCTCAGTTCCCTGACCCTGGGGTGCCCGCCGGGGGAACACGGCGTCGTGGGCTACCGGATCAACGTCGGGGGCGACGTGCTCAACGTGCTGCGCTGGCAGACCGCGGCCGGTGACGCCCGCGCCGCCATCCCTCCCGACGACATCCAGCGGCGCCCCGCCTTCTGCGGGCGACGCCCCCCGGTGGTCACGAGGGCAGAGTTCTCCGGCTCGGGCTTCACCGCCGCCCACCTCGCCGACATCCGGTTCCGAGGCTGGCGAGTCCCCTCGACCCTGATCGTCGAGGTGGGTCGCCTGACCGCGTCCGGGGAGCGCTTCGTCTACGCCTACTACGACGGTGTCGACAAGGTGGCCCACGAGTACGGCCTGGGCGAGCACTTCGACGCCGAGCTGGTCGCTGTCGACCGCCTGGTGGCCGATCTGTTGGCGGTGCTGCCCAGGGGAGCGGTGCTGGTCGTCACCTCCGATCACGGCCAGGTGCAGGTGGGCGACGCGGTCACGCCCATCCACGGAGCGGTGATGCGCCACGTGGAGCTGCTCTCGGGGGAGGGTCGCTTTCGATGGCTGCACGCCCGGGCAGGGGCCGGTGACGACCTGCTCGACGCCGCCCGGGCCCACCATAGTGCCGATGCCTGGGTGCGTACCCGCCAGGAGGTGTTCGCCGAGGAGTGGTTCGGCCCCAAGGTGAGCGACAGCGCCGCGGCGCGCTTTGGCGACGTGGTGCTGGCCGCCCGTCGCCCCGTGGCCTTCGCCGACCCCGCCGACACCGGTCCCTATCGCCTCCAGTCCCGCCACGGCTCGCTCACCCCCGACGAGATGCTGGTGCCCCTGGTGGCCGCCCAGGCGTAGGCAACCGGCTGACGAGGGGAGGGTCAGGACATGGACCAAGCTGAGACTCTCGACGACCGGAGCCCCTCCCTCGACGTGGCCGCGGACGAGCAATCGGCGACGTCGGTCGAAGCGGTGGAGCAGCCAGCCAAGGTCATGCGCATCGGGGCGATGATCAAGCAGCTGCTCGAAGAGGTGCGCCACGCTCCGCTCGACGAAGCCAGCCGGGGCCGGCTCAAGGAGATCTACGAGACTTCGGTGCAAGAGCTGGCCGCCGGGCTGTCGCCCGACCTGCAGGCCGAGCTCGACCGCCTCGCCCTGCCCCTCGAGGCCAAGGCGCCGAGCGATGCCGAGCTGCGCATCGCCCAGGCCCAGCTGGTGGGCTGGTTGGAGGGGCTGTTCCACGGCATCCAGGCGGCCCTCTTCGCCCAGCAGATGGCCGCCCGCCAGCAGTTGGAGGAGATGACGCAGCAGCGAGGCCTCCCCTCACCCCGGGGCGGGTTGCGGGAGCCCGGAGGGCCCGGGGGGGCGTACCTCTAGCTCTTCGCCGTGACCGAGCGTCGGAGGTGGCCGGCGACGTCTCGCGAGCCTCCCCGTGTCCGGCGCGCTACTGTCGAATCACACGATTGTAAGTCATCCACAGGGCACCCACAGCTGCTGTGGACGACGGCGCGGAGGCAGGTTCGGTCTTGGCCAGCAGCTTTGCCCACCTTCACACCCACACCGAGTTCTCGATGCTCGATGGCGCCGCTCGAGTGGCCGAGGTGGTGGCGGCGGCAGCCGCCGACGGCCAGCCCGCTCTCGGCATCACCGACCACGGCAACATGTACGGCGTCCTCGACTTCTACGCCGAGTGCCGCAAGGCGGGCGTCACCCCGGTCATCGGCACCGAGGCGTACATGGCCGGCGAGAGCCGTCATGAGCGGCCACGGCGGCGGGGACGGCTCGACGACGGTGGCGGCGACAGCGACGGCGGCGAGAAGCTCTACTACCACCTGACCCTGCTGGCCGAGAACGACGAGGGTTACCGCAACCTGCTCAAGCTCTCCAGCCGGGCCTACCTCGAGGGCTACTGCTACAAGCCCCGGGTCGACTGGGAGCTGCTGGTCGAGCACCACCGGGGCATCATCGCCACCACCGGGTGCCTCGGTGGGGTCGTGGTCCAGGCGCTGCTGCGCGGTGACGTCGAGGGGGCCACCGCCAAAGCGGCGCGCCTCCAGGACATCTTCGGGCGTGACTCGCTGTTCGTCGAGCTCCAGGATCACGGTCTGGCCGACCAGCGCCGCACCAACCCGCAACTCATCGACATCGCCGGGCGCCTCGGGGCGCCGGTGCTCGCCACCAACGACAGTCACTACACCTGCCAGAGCGACGCCGTGGCTCACGACGCCCTGCTGTGCGTCCAGACCGGCAGCACCATCGACGACCCCGACCGGTTCAAGTTCGAGAGCGACCAGCACTACCTCAAGACCAGCGCCGAGATGCGGGCGCTGTTCGCCGAGGTCCCCGAGGCGTGCGACAACACGCTGTGGATCGCCGAGCGGGCCGAGGTGGAGATCGAGTTCGGCAAGCCCAAGCTGCCGTCCTTCCCGCTTCCGGCCGGCTTCAGCGACGACGCCGCCTACCTGCGGCACCTGACCTACCAGGGGGCCGCCGAGCGGTGGGGCAGGAGCCTCCCCGAGGCGGTGCGCCAGCGCCTCGACTACGAGCTCGGCGTCATCGCCGACATGGGGTTCTCCAGCTACTTCCTCATCGTGTGGGACCTCATTGCCTACGCCCGGCGGCGGGAGATCCGGGTGGGTCCAGGGCGGGGGAGCGCAGCCGGGTGCTGCGTGGCCTACTGCCTGCGCATCACCGACCTCGATCCCATCCGCTACGACCTGCTCTTCGAGCGCTTCCTCAACCCGGGCCGGCGCCAGATGCCCGACATCGACATGGACTTCGACTCCCGCTACCGGGACGAGATGATCCGCTACGCCGCCGAGCGCTACGGGCGCGACCGGGTGGCCCAGATCGTCACCTTCTCCAGGATCAAGGCTCGGGCGGCGGTGCGCGACGCCGCCCGGGTGCTCGGCTACCCCTACGCCGTGGGAGACAAGGTGGCCAAGGCCATGCCCCCTCTGGTGATGGGCCGGGACACGCCGCTGTGGGCGTGCTTGGAGGAGGACGAGCGCCACGCCGGCGGCTACCGCGCCGCCGCCGAGCTGCGGGAGATGTACGCGCTCGACCCCGACGCCCGGCGGGTGATCGACGTGGCCAAGGGCCTCGAGGGCCTGCGCCGCCAGGACGGCATCCACGCCGCCGCCGTGGTCATCACCGACGAGCACCTCACCGAGTACCTTCCCATCCAGCGCAAGCCCGAGGCCGGCACCGACCCCGAAGGGGCCCCGATCGTCACCCAGTACGAGATGCACGGGGTGGAGGCGCTCGGGCTGTTGAAGATGGACTTCCTCGGCCTGCGGAACCTCGACGTGATCACCGACACGCTGGCCGTGCTGCGCGAGTCGGGCACCTTTGTCGACCTCGATGCCATCCCCCTCGACGACGAGGCGACGCTGTCGCTGCTTCGCCGGGGCGATTCCACGGGGGTGTTCCAGCTCGAAGGCGGCCCCATGCGGGCGCTGATGCGCAGCCTGGCCCCCACCAGCTTCGACGACGTCGCCGCCCTGGTGGCCCTCTATCGCCCGGGCCCGATGGCCGCCAACATGCACAACGACTACGCCGACCGCAAGAACGGCCGCAAGCCCGTCACCTACCTGCACCCCGACCTCGAGCCGCTCCTCGCCGACACCCAGGGGCTGATGATCTACCAGGAGTCGGTCATGCGGGTGGCCCAGCGCTTCGCCGGCTACTCGCTGGCCGAGGCCGACAACCTCCGCAAGGCGTGTGGCAAGAAGATCCGGGCCATGATCGCCCTCGAGCGCCAGAAGTTCGTGGCCGGCTGCGAGGCCAACGGCTACGGCACCGAGCTGGGAACGGCGTTGTTCGACATCATCGAGCCCTTTGCCGACTATGCCTTCAACAAGAGCCACTCCTACGGCTACGGCTTGGTCGCCTACCAGACCGCCTACCTCAAGGCCCACCACCCGGTGGAGTACCTGGCGGCGCTGCTCACGTCGGTCAAGGACGACCAGGATCGTTCGGCCGTGTACCTCAGCGAATGCCGGCGCTTGGGGATCAAGGTGCTCGTGCCCGACGTCAACCGGTCGCAGTCGGTGTTCACCGCCCGCCACGACGACGACGAAGGCCCAGCCATCCCTTTCGGCCTCTCCGCCGTCCGCAACGTCGGCGAGGGGCTGGTGACCCTCGTCCTGGCCGAGCGGGAGCGAGGCGGTGCCTTCCGTGACTTCTACGACTTCTGCGAGCGGGTCGACCCCCTGGTGCTGAACAAGCGGGCGGTCGAGTCGCTCATCAAGGCGGGTGCGTTCGACTCGCTGGGCCACGAACGCCGGGGGCTTCTGGCGGTGGCGGACCAGATCATCGACCAGATCCTCGCCCGCCGGCGGGAGCGCCAGCAGGGGGTGATGAGCCTCTTCGGCGATCCGGAGGATGGGAGCGCCTCCCCGGCGTTCGACGAGCGGATCCCGATCCCCGACCTGGCCTTCGACAAGATGCAGCGACTGGCGTTCGAGAAGGAGATGCTCGGGCTCTACGTCAGCGACCATCCGCTGATGGGCGTCGAGCACGTGCTTCGCCGGCGGGCCGAGGTGACCATCGCCGAGCTGCGGGAGTCGCCCGACACCGGGGAGGTCCGCGCCGTCGGCGGGGTGGTGACCAACGTCGCCCGCAAGTACACCCGCAAGGGTGAGCTCATGGCCATCTTCGTCCTCGAGGACCTCGAGGCGGCCATCGAGGTCATGGTGTTCCCCAAGGTGATGGCCGGGTGTGGCTCGGCGTTGACCGAGGATTCGGTGGTGTGCGTGCGGGGCCGGCTCGACACCCGTGAGGAGCCGGCCAAGATCATCGCCATGGAGGTGAACGTGGTCGAGGTCGTCCACGCCGACGCCCCGCCGCTGCACCTGCACCTTCCTCCGCGGGTCTTCGACGGGCCCGCCCTCCACACCCTGAAGGAGCTGCTGCTGGACCACCCCGGGCGCTCCCCGGTCTACCTGCGGGTCGAGGGCCACCAGGTCCGGCTGGCCCCCGAGTTCGCCGTCGACCAGTCGAACGGGCTGCGGGGCGAGCTGCTCGCCCACTTCGGCCCCGAGGTCCTCGACGTCGGCGCGTGAGGGCCGTGGAGTTGCGCCGGAGGCGGTTCAGCCTGTGGACTAGAGGGGGTCAGGAGGAGGCAGAGCGGGGGATCGAGGCGACATGGCGATCGACGTCGACACCAAGGACTGCACGTCGCTGAGCGACGCTGAGCTGGCCGAACTGGCCGACATCTGCACCGACGGACCGGCCCAGATCGACATCGGGATGCTCTCCAAGCAGCGGGAGGAGTGGGTCCTCATCACCCAGGCCCGCTCTGGCGACGGCCTCCAGGGCTTCTCGTTCTGCACCCTCGAGCGCATCGGAGGGACGCCCAGCGTGTTGATCGGGGTGGCGTCGGTGAAGCGCACCGCCGAGCGCCACGACGTGCTCGCCGCCATCATGGGTGACCAGCTCCGCCGGGCCGTCCTTGCCTTCCCCGACGAGGACGTGCTGGTCGGGACCCGCCTGGTCGACCCCGCCGGGTTCGAGGCGTTCACCGCCTTCACCGAGCTCCACGACATCGTGCCCCGGCCCGGCCACAAGGCCACGGGCGAGGAGCGGGCTTGGGGCCGGCGCCTGGCCAAGCGCTTCGGCGTCGACGCCGGCTACCGAGACCGGGAGTTCGTGGCCGAGGGTGACGGTTTCCCGTCGTGCGTGCTCGACTACGAGAGCGTCGACCCCGCTGCCGTCGACCCCGACGTGGGCGGCCTTTTCGACGGCGTGGACATCGCCCACGGAGGTTGCCTCATCGCTTTTGGTTGGGCCATGGCCGAAGACCTCGCCACCTTGGCCTGAGCTCCGCGGTTCGCCGGCGTGGAGCTGCGCTGGGCGATCCGCGGCCGGCGGATGGTCCGTAGCTTCGACGGGAGCCCGGTCGCGCCCGAGGTGATCGACCGGGTGCTCGACGCCGCCCGCCGCGGGCCGTCGGCCGGCTTCGCCCAGGGCGTCGACCTGCTGGTGCTGGAGGGCGCCGAGCAGACCGGCCGCTACTGGGACCTGGCTCTGGCCGATCCGCAGCGGCGGGCAAGGTTCCGCTGGCCGAGGCTGCTGGCCGCCCCGGTGCTGGTGGTGGTGCTGACCTCGCCGTCGGCCTACCACGCCCGCTACGGCGAGGCCGACAAGACCTCATCGGGCGCCGGCGGTCCCGACGTCTGGTTGGTCCCGTGGTGGTGGGTGGACGGGGGGATGGCGGCCATGCTGCTGTTGCTCGCCGCCGTCGACGAGGGCCTCGGCGCGCTGCTGTTCACCACCGAGCACCCCGGGTCGGTGCTCCCCGCCTTCGGCGTGCCCGACGACCGCCTGGCCCTCGCCACCGTCGCCCTCGGCCACCCCACCCAAGACGAGCCCGGGCAGTCGTCCACCCGTCCCCGGCGCCCGCTCCACGACGTGGTCCACCGCGGCCACTGGTGAACCCGGCCGGCCTCTCACCGGAGCGGGAGCTCTCAGGCGGGGTCGAGCTGGGCCTCGAGGTCCTCGACTGTGGTCGCCGGTCGCTGGCAGGCGAAGCCCTGGCACACGTAGGCCCGGCCCGGCTCGCGGCCTTCCCACAGCGGCGACGGGTACGGCTCGCCCCACGCGAGCACGGTGCGGGGCAGGAATCGGCGCTGGACGACCTCCACCAGGTCGGGTCGCTCGCCGACCACCGCCACCTCGGTGACCGGGCCGGCGAGCACGTCGACGGCGGCGAGGAGGTGGGCGAAGGCAGTGGGGTGGGCACCGGCGGAGCGGGCCAGTAGGCGCACGATGTCCTCCGCCGCCCGGCGGTAGCGGTCGTGGCCGGTGAGGGCGGCGAGGCGGGCCAACGACAACGCGCTGGCTCCGTTCGCCGACGGCGTGGCGTTGTCGAGGAGGTCCTTCTGGCGGGCCACGAGGGTCTCGGCGTCGTGTCCGGTGGTGAACACCCCGCCCTGCTTGTCGTCCCAGAACAAGGTGAGGAGGGCATCGGCGGTGCTGCGGGCCTCATCCACCCAACGGGCCTCGCCGGTGAACTCAGCCAGGCGGGTGAACCCGTCGACCAGGGCGGCGTGGTCGGCGGCGAAGCCCAACAGCCGCGTCGCCCCGTTCCCGGCCTCGGCGTGCCAGGAGCGCAGCCAGCGGCCGTCCTCCCGACGAAGGTTGGCGACCAGGAACTCGGCGAGCTCGACCGCGGCCGAGCGCCAGTCGTCATTGCCGGTGGCCGCTGCCGCCTCGGCCAGCGTGGCGAGGAACAAGCCGTTCCACTCGGTGAGGACCTTGTCGTCGAGGCCCGGGCGCACCCGCTGCTCCCGCGCCTCGAAAAGAGCTTGGCGGGCCCGCTCCACCGCTTCGGGTCGTTCGAGGTCGCCCCGCACCGGGCGGTGGAGGATGTTGGCGCCCTCGAAGTTGCCGGCGGGGGTCACGCCGTACCAGCCGATGGCGGCGTCGGCGTCGTCACCGCACACCTCCCGGATCTCCTCCGGGCGCCACACGTAGAAGCGGCCCTCCTCGCCCTCGGAGTCGGCGTCCTCGGCGGAGTAGCAGCCGCCGCCCGGTGCCCGCAGGTCCCGCAGCACGTAGCAAACGGTCTCGTCGAGGACCTGGCGATAGCGAGCCTCGCCGGTGATCTGCCAGGCGTGGAGGTAGACCCGGGCGAGCAGCGCCTGGTCGTAGAGCATCTTCTCGAAGTGGGGCACCATCCAGAAGGCGTCGACCGAGTAGCGGGCGAAGCCGCCCCCGAGGTGGTCGTAGATCCCTCCTGAGGCCATGGCGTCGAGCGAGGTGGTGACGATGGCCAGCTCGTCGGGGTCGGCCGACCGGCTGAAGCTGCGCAGCAGCACCTCGTGGCTCATGGTCTGAGGGAACTTCGGTGCGCCCCCGAACCCGCCCCACTCGCGGTCGAACTGGGCCGACAGGCCGGCGGCGGCCTCGGCAACGAGGTCGGCACCGGGAAGCGCGTCGCCGTCACCGGCCACCAGCACCGACTGGCGCAGGGCCTCGGTCATGCGCTCGGCTTGACCCTCCAGCTCCTGACGGCGGTTTCGCCAGGTGTCGTCGACCGCCCGGCACAGCTCCACGAAGCCGGGGAGGCCGGCCCGGCGGTGCCGGGGGTAGTAGGTGCCGCCGTAGAACGGCCGCCCCTCGGGGGTGAGGAAGACCGTCATCGGCCAGCCCCCGTGGCCCTGCATGGCCTGCACCGCGTCCATGTAGACGGCATCGACGTCGGGCCGCTCCTCCCGGTCGACCTTGACGTTGACGAACAGCTCGTTCATCACCTGGGCCGTCTCCGGGTCCTCGAACGACTCGTGAGCCATGACATGGCACCAGTGGCAGGCCGAGTATCCGACCGAGAGCAGGACGGGGCGGTCCTCGCGCCGAGCCCGGTCGAAGGCTTCCTCGCCCCAGGGGTACCAGTCCACAGGGTTGTCGGCGTGCTGGCGCAGATACGGGCTTGTCTCGTCGGCGAGGCGGTTCACCCAGTCGAGGCTACTGACGGCGACGCCATCGCCTCCCGGTGCCATGATGGTCCCTCGCCCGACAGGAGGACGACATGGTGGGGGCGACGCGGTGGGTCGATCCGGTGCGTGCTGTCGCCACCGTGGCGGCGCGGATGGCCGGCCTGGTGCGCTCGCTCCCCGCCGCGCCGGTCAAGGCCCTGGGGGAGTGGGATACCAACGAGGTGGCCACCCACGTCACCCAGGTCTTCGAGCTCGATGCCGACTTGGCGGCTGGAGCCGAGGGGCCGCTCGATGACATCGCCGGCCTCGGCGACTTCACCAAGGCCATGGTCGACCAGGAGGCCGAGCGCGACCCGCGGGTCCTGGCCGGGCGGATCGAGGCGGCCGCCGAGAGGTTCGCCGGGGCGATGGCCGCGGCACCGGCGGAGGGCGATGTCAGCTGGCTGGGCGGGATCCAACTCCCCGTGTCGGCGCTGCCTGGCCACGTGCTGAACGAAGCCCTGCTGCACGGCGTGGATCTGGCCCGGGCCGCAGATCGGAGCTGGCGGGTGGAGTCGGCCCACGCGCTCGTCGCCGTGCGTGACTTCCTCTTCCCGCTCATGCAGCGCCTCGACCCCGAATTCTTCCTGACTGACCGGGGGCGGGCGGCACGAACCTCCTACGAGGTGCAGGCGCGCGGCGGTGGCGCCGTCCGCCTCGATTTCGGCGGCGGCACCGTGGTGGTCCAGCCGCCGACGGGAGACCCCGTCGACTGCCGGATCTCGGCCGACCCCGCGGCGCTGCTGCAGGTGATCTTCGGGCGGAAGAGCCAATGGAAGGCGATCCTGGGGGGCCAGTTGCTCGCCTGGGGTCGCAGGCCGTGGTTGGGACCACAGCTCACCTCCATGGTCAGATCGCCGTGACCCCCGCTCACCCTCGGCCGAGCAGGTCGCGGCGGAGCTTTCCGAGGGCGGTGCGGGCGAGGTGCTCGACCACCACCAGCTGGCGGGGAGCGGCATAGGCGGGCAGCCACTGCTTGGCCCAGGTACGCAGCTCGCCCAGATCGGGCGGCGATGCCGGATCGGCGGGCACGACCCACGCAACCACCCGCTGGCCCCACTCCGGGTCGGGGCGTCCTGCCACCCCCACCTCGGCCACGCCGGGATGGCGCCCGAGGACATCTTCGACCGGCGCTGGCCACACCTTCTCCCCCCCGGTGACGATGACCTCGGCCAGGCGTCCCCGCACCTGCACGGTCCCATCGGCATCCACCGACCCGGCGTCGCCGGTGGCGAACCAGCCGCCGGCGCCCCGGGGATCGGTGCCGTCCCGGTAGCTCCGCAGCAGCATGGGCCCCCGAAGGTGAAGCTCACCACCCGCCTCGCGCACCTCGACCCCGGCGAGGGGACGGCCGTCGTGGACCACTCCGCCGGCGGTCTCGGTCATGCCGTAGGTGGCGACCACGTTGGCGGGGAGGTCGGCCGGCACCGCCGAGCCACCCACGAGCACCCGGCGGAACCGGGAGACATCGACCCGGGCCAGGGCGGCGGGCACCAACGCCACCAGGGTGGCGCCCTGGCGGGCCTCGACCTCGACCGCCTCGGGGTCGAACCGGTGCAGGAGTCGCAGCGGGGTCCCGGTGATCAGGGCCCGGGTGACCACCGACAGGCCGCCGACGTGGGCCAGCGGCAGGCACGCCAACCAGAGGTCGCTGCCGGGGTCGACGCCCAGCGCGGCGCTGGCGGCCCGAGCGGCGGCGGCCACCGCCTGGTGGGTGAGCACGACGGCCCGAGGCGCCCCGGTGGTCCCGCTGGTGGCCACGACCAGGGCGTCGTCCGCCTCGACCGGGCGGGCACCGGCCCGGGCGTGGGTCTCCCCTTCGGCGTCGACGACGACCTCCGGGGCCAAGGTGTCGAGCACGGCGTCGGCGGCGGGCGGTGGGAGGCGGGGGTCGACGGGAGCCACCGCGTCGCCGACGTCCCAGGCCCGCTGCAACGCCTCGACGAAGGCGGGCCGGCTCTCGGCGACGACGGCGATCAGCCTGGCCACCGGTCACCCGCGGCCGGTGAACGAAGAGCCGCCACCCCTCGGCCTTGGTCGCCTCTTGCGCTGCTCGGTCGACGACCGACCAAGATGAGGCCCGAGACCACCGCCTGACGTTAGGACGGGTACCGTCCCCGGACATGAGCCCGGCCCTCCCCGACTGGCAGCCGAGGGGCACCTGGCGCGACATCCGCTACGAGACCGCCGAGGGCATGGCCAAGATCACCATGGCCCGCCCCGAGGTGCGCAACGCCTTTCGTCCCCAGACCGTGGTCGAGCTGTCGGAGGCCTTCCGCCTGGCCCAGGACGACGCCGGGGTCGGGGTGATCATCCTCACCGGGGAGGGCCCGGATGCCTTCTGCTCCGGCGGAGACCAGAAGATCCGGGGCGACGACGGCTACCTCGGCGACGACCACGTCGGTCAGGCGGGCATCGGGCGCCTCAACATCCTCGATGTCCAGATCCAGATCCGGCGCTGCCCCAAGCCGGTGGTGGCTATGGTCGCCGGGTACGCCATCGGCGGCGGTCACGTGCTCCACGTCGTGTGCGACCTCACCATCGCCGCCGACAACGCCCGTTTCGGCCAGACCGGCCCCCGGGTGGGATCGTTCGACGGCGGCTACGGGTCGGGGCTGCTGGCTCGCTCGGTCGGGCAGAAGAAGGCGCGGGAGATCTGGTTCCTGTGCCGGCAGTACGACGCGGAACAGGCGCTGGCCATGGGGCTGGTCAACACCGTGGTGCCCCTCGAGCGCCTCGAGGAGGAGACGGTGGCCTGGTGCCGGGAGATGCTGGCGCTGTCACCGCTGGCCCTGCGCTTGCTCAAGGCGTCGATGAACGCGGCCGACGACGGCCTGGCCGGCATCCAGCAGCTGGCCGGTGACGCCACCCTGTTGTTCTACCTGAGCGAGGAGGCCCAGGAGGGACGGGACGCCTTCGTGCAGAAGCGACCGCCCGACTTCTCCCGGTTCCCCCGGCGCCCGTGACCCGTGGTGTGCAGCCCAGGGGCAGGCGGTGAACCGGTGGGTGACAGGAGCAAGGCCGAAGACACTGCCTGCTGCGGTGGTGCCGGTGCTCGTGGGCACGGCGGCCGCCGCCGGCGCCGGAGTCGACGGGGCCACGATCGTGTGGTGGCGAGCGCTGGCTGCCCTGGTGGTGGCCGTGGCCATCCAGGTGGCCACGAACTACGTCAACGACTACGCCGATGCCCAGCGAGGCGCCGACACGCCGGCCCGGGTCGGGCCGAGCCGCCTGGTGGCGTCGGGCCTGGCCACGGCGGGCGAGGTCAAGTGGGCGGCACTGGTGTCGGCCGCGATCGCCGCGGTCGCCGGTCTGGCGCTGGCGGTCGCCGTCGGACCCGAGCTGCTGGTCGTGGGAGGGGCGAGCCTCGCCGCCGGCTTCTTCTACACCGCCGGGCCCCGGCCCTACGGCTACGCCGGGTTGGGAGAGGTCTTCGTGTTCGTGTTCTTCGGCGTGGTGGCCACCGTGGGATCGGCCTATGTCCACCTCGAGCGGCTCCAGCTGTTGGCCTTCGCCGCCTCGGTGCCCGTCGGCCTGCTGGCCACCGCCTTGCTGGTCGTCAACAACCTGCGTGACATCCCCACCGACGCCGCCTCGGGCAAGCGCACCCTGGCCGTGCGCCTGGGTGCGCCACCGACCCGGGCGCTGTACGTCGCGCTGATCGCCGGGGCCTTCGTGTCCCTGCCGGTGCTCGCCCTGTCACGGGAGGGAGCGTTGTTGGCCGGCCTCTCGGCGCCGTTGGCGCTGCGACCGCTGCGGGTGGTGGCGTCGGAGGCGGTCGGGGCCCGCCTGCTCCCGGCGCTCGCTGACACCGGCCGGCTCCAGCTTGGCTACGGGGTGCTCCTGGCCGCCGGCCTCGTCCTGTCGGCGTGAGCAGCCAGGCCGCTCCTCACAACCCCTGCCCCGCCAGCCAGCGGCGCACCACCGCCGAGCACCGGCCCGGAGCCTCGAGGTGGGCGGCGTGACCGGCGCCGGGCACGAGCGCCAGCGAGGCGTTGGCCCCGATGGACCTCACCAGCCGCCGCCCGTGGGCGACAAAGGCGGCGTCGGCGTCGCCGGCGATCACCAGCACGGGCATGGCCAGGCCCTCCAGGCGGGACCACAGTGGCTCTTGGACCCCAGTCCCGGCCAGGCGCAGGCTGGTGGCGAGGCCGGCGGCGGTGTTGGACCTTCGGGCCTCCATGCAGCGGTGCTCCTCGGGCACCCCGGCCAACAGCGGCTGGTCCAGCCACCCCTCCAGGAAGGCGCCGACGCCGTGCTGCTCGATCCGGCGGGCCCGAGCCTCGTCGTCAGCCGCCCGCCGGGACCGCACCTCGGGGTCGTCGATACCGGCGGTGGCACCGATCACGACCAGCCCCCGGACCACGTCGGCCCGGGACAGGGCCAGGTGCAACAGGAGGCGGCCGCCCATCGAGTAGCCGAGGTAGGTCGCCTGCCCGCCGACGTCGGCCACGAGGGTGGCGGCCTCCCACAGCCCGGCGGCGACGCTCCCCGACGTGCCGTGCCCCGGCGCGTCGACCCGCACCACCTCGTGGTCGATGGCCAGCTCGCCCGCCAGCGGCCCCCAGCAGTCGCGGGTCTGGCTGAACCCGTGGACCAGCACCAGCCGGGGCCCGTGCCCGTCTCTCTCGGCGCCCAGCACGCCCCGATGCTGTCACGGTGAGCTCCTCCGAGGCCGCCCGGCGGCAGGCCACCTTCGCCGCCACCCTCGTCGACGAGTGGGCCCGGGCCGGCGTCGCCCACGCCGTGGTGTCGCCGGGCTCGCGCTCGGCCCCCCTGGCCCTGGCCCTGGCCTCCGACCGGCGGCTGCAGGTGCACGTCCGCCTGGACGAGCGCTCGGCGGGCTTCCTCGCCCTCGGCATCGGCAAGGCCACCGGGCTCCCCGCCGTGGTCCTGACCACCAGCGGCACCGCCGCAGTGGAGCTGCACCCGGCCGTGGTGGAGGCCTCCTACGCCCGGGTCCCCCTGGTCGTGTGCACCGCCGACCGGCCCCCGGAGCTGCACGGCGTGGGTGCCCCCCAGAGCATCGACCAGGCCCACCTCTACGGCCGGGCGGTGCGGTGGTTCTTCGAGCCCGGTCCTCCTGATGCCCTGGCCGCGTCGACGTGGCGCTCGACGGCGTCGCGCTCGGTCGCCGAGGCGCTGGGCCCGCCAGCGGGCCCGGTGCACCTGAACCTGGCCTTTCGCGAGCCGCTGGTGGCCGACGCCGGGCCGCTCCCTCCGGGGCGGTCCGGCGGGGAGCCGTGGCATCGGCGCCGCTCGGCTTCCGGCGACGTCAGCGGGGCCCTCGACGATCTCATCGACGTGGTCGCGGGACGGCGGGGCCTGATCGTCGCTGGCGCCGGTGCCGGTGACCCCGAGGCGGTGCACGAACTGGCTGTGGCGCTGCACTGGCCTGTGCTGGCCGATCCGCTTTCGGGTGCCCGCCTGCCCCGGTCAGCAACGGTGGCCGCCTTCGACGCCCTGCTGCGCCACCGACCCTTCGCCGAACGCCACCGGCCCGAGGTGGTGGTGCGGATCGGGGCACCACCGGCGTCGAGGGTGCTGTCGGAGTGGCTCGCCGCCTCGGAGGCCGACGAGGTGCTGGTCGATCCCCACCGGGCGTGGCTGGACCCCGCCCGGCTGGCAGCGATCGCCGTGGTCGCCGACCCCGCCCGGTGGTGCCGGACGGTCGCCGCCACCGCCCCCGCTCCAGCCCGGCCGGCGTGGTTGCAGGCGTGGAGCGATGCCGAGGGCGGCGCCCAGCTCGCCATCGACGCCGTCCTCGGGCGCCACCCCCGCCTCACCGAGCCGGGGGCCGCCCGGGCGATGTCGGCCGGCCTGGCCCGGGGAGCCACGCTGGTGGTGTCGTCGTCGATGCCGGTGCGCGACCTCGAGTGGTACGCGGCCCCTCGGGCCGGGCTGCAGGTGCTGGCCAACCGGGGTGCCAACGGGATCGACGGGGTCGTCTCCACCGCGGCTGGGGCGGCCATCGGCACCGGGGGGCCGACCGCGCTGTTGGTGGGCGACCTCGCCTTCCTCTACGACGTGAACGGCCTCCTCGGCCTGGCCGACATCGAGCTCGAGCTCACCATCGTGGTCGTCGACAACGGCGGTGGCGGCATCTTCTCCTTCCTGCCCCAGGCCGAGCTGGTGGCGCCCGAGCGCTTCGAGCTGCTCTTCGCCACGCCGCAGGGCATCGACATCGCCACGGTGGCCGGGGCCTACGGGATCGGCGCCACGCCGATCGACCACGCCGAGGAGCTGCGGGCGGCGGTGAGCGGGGCCGGTTCGGGAGGCGGGGTGCGAGTGCTGGTGGTCACCACCGAGCGCCGGACGAACACCGAGGTGCACCGCGAGATCCACGCCGAGGTGGGCCGCGCCCTGGGGTAGGCGAGCGGAGGCCGCCCTCCTCTCGCCCAGCTCCCCGGACCGGCGAGCTGTCGGCCACGCGAGAGCGGCTGACCCACCCTCGGTGGCAGCCGCTTCAGGGACGGATCAGCGCCGACAGCACCCCTTGGAGCTTGGAGCGGGTCTCGGCCAGCTCCGTGCCAGGGTCGGAATCGGCGAGGATGCCGTTGCCGGCGAGCACCCGGGCTCGGCAGCCGTCCAGCTCGACGCCCCTGATGGCCACGGCGAAACGCCCGTTGCCGTCGGCGTCGACCCACCCCACCGCCCCCGTGTAACGGCCCCGGTCGAGCTCCTCGAGGGCCTCGATGAGGGCAAGCGCCTCGGCCGGGGGCCACCCGCACACCGCGGGGGTCGGGTGGAGCGCGGCAACCAGGGACAGCACCGAGGCGGGAGGCGACGACAGCCGCCCCTCGACCAGGCTGGCCAGGTGCTGCACGCCGCCGGCGGCGACCACCTGGGGCTCGGGCTCTGAGTCGACGTAGGAACAGAACGGGAGCACCGTGTCGAGCACCATGTCGATGGTGATCTGGTGCTCGGCACGGTCCTTGGCCGAGGCCAGCAGTGACGCGGCGAGACGGTTGTCGACGGCGGGGTCGCCGGTTCGGGGAGCGGTACCGGCCATGGGGTGTGAGCGAACGACGTCGCCGGAGCGGGACACGAGCAGCTCGGGGCTGGCTCCCACCAGGCCGTCGACGCAGTAGAGCAGGGCTGAGGGCGTGGCCGCCCGCAGCCGGCGGGCCACGTCGTCAGAGGCCACCGGGCGGTCGGTCTCGACGACCACCTCCCGGGCCAGCACCACCTTGGCCAGGCGCCCGGCCTGCATGGCTGTCACCGCCTGGGCCACCGCCGCACACCACTGCTCGGGGGGCCTCGAGGCGCGCACCCGGAACGAGGTCGGAGGTGGCGCCGAGGCCCCGGCGGGATCGACCAGCGGTGGGGTGAGGGTGCCGGGGGGCGCGATCGTCGTCGCCCACCGGGCGCCGTCGGAGGCCCGGCCGACGATCAGGGCCGGCACCACCACAGATGCCGGTGCGGCGTCGGCGAAGGGCAGGGCGGCGAAGGCCACCGGGCCGGAGCCGGGCACCCCCACCTCGTCGTGGCGTTTGATGGCACCGAGGGCGGTCGCCACCTGGGCGGCAGCGGCGGAGAGACGCCCCGGCCCGGTCGGCAGCGGGATGCGCAGCGCCGTCCCCCGTCCGGCGAGCCCGAGGCCCTCCTGGGTCAGGGCGAAGCCGGCGGCGCCGGCCACGGCCAGCAGATCGACGTCGTCGGCGATACGCCTGGTGTGGGCCACGAGCGGGGGCCCGACGCTGCTCACCGGCGGTCGCGGGTGGCCACCAGGAGCTGGCTGATACCGCCGCTGAGCAAGGTGCGGGCGGCGTCGCCGAACCCGGCCTCGGCCAGCATGGCCAGCAGCCGGGGCGGATCGGGCAGGTAGGCCACCGAACGGGGGAGGTAGCGGTAGGCACCGGGGTCCGACAGCACCCCTCCGATGACGGGGACCACCCGCCCGAAGTAGACGGCGTGGCCCATGCGCATCAGCGGGTTCGGTGGGGCAGCCACCTCGAGCAAGGCGACGCGGCCCCCTGGTCTCACGGCGCGCGCCAGCTCGACGAAGAAGGCGCCCAGGTCGACCAGGTTGCGCAGGGCAAAGCCGCAGGTCGCACCGTCAGCGGCGCCGTCTAGCACCGGAAGGCACAAGACGTCGGCCTGCACCAGCGGGGCGGAGGTGCGGGCCGCGGTCAGCATCCCTCCCGAGAAGTCGGTGCCGACCGGGTGGTAGCCGCGGCGGTGCAACAGCCGGCAGAAGTCGCCGGTGCCCGAGGCGAGGTCGAGCACCACCGAGCCCGGAGCGAGATCGAGAGCGTCGACGGCCCGGCGGCGCCAGCGGGTGTCGAGCCCGAAGGTCATGATCCGGTTCACCAGGTCGTAGCGGGGGGCGATGGCGTCGAACATCCGCCGTACGGCGACAGCCTTCTCCTCGCCCACGGGCAGCTCCACGGCGCTCACTGTAGGAGGGCGCCTGCTCGCCGATACCGGAACCGGCCTCCCACCCGAGCTCACAGCGCATCGGGCTGCTCTCTCCCGCAGTGCCGGCAGCGGGGGTAGCCACGGGAGGTGGGACGGGCACAGGCGGCGCAGCGGTAGACGTGGAGCTGACCGGCCACGAGGCGCCGCAGCACGGTCACGACCATGCCGCCGACGGCTACCACGATGAGGGCCTCGGCGACGTCTCGAACCACCGTCTCCACCCCGCCAGTGTGGTCCTCACTTGCGCCACACTGGGCCGGTGCGGGAGGGGGGATCTCGGCTGGCGCTGGCGGTGATGGTGGCGTCGATGCTGGGGGCGTGCGGTGGCGACGCCGCCGACGAAATCGGGGTGACCCGGGCTCCGCCCCGGCCGTCCACCACGACGTCGACCGTGCCGGTGGTGGAGGTGCGCTACCGCAGCGAGCGGCGGGTGGCAGACAGGGCTACGGCCGGCTTCGAGGACGTGGTCCGCACCACCCTTGCCGACCCCCGGGGTTGGGTGGGCGCCCACTTCCGGTTGGTGGAGGACCCGGCAGCGGCGTTCGTTGTCGTGCTGGCGGAGGGCGACGAGGTCGACCGCCTGTGCTTCCCGTACCGCACCCAGCGGCGGTTCTCCTGCCAGAACGGCCCGGTGGTGGCCATGAACGCCGACCGGTGGCGGGCAGCGACCGAGCAGTGGACGGGTGACCTCGCCACCTACCGCCAGATGCTCGTCAACCACGAGGTCGGCCACCTGCTCGGCCAGCATCACCCGTCCGATCCGCAGTGCCCGGCGCCCGGGCAGCCTGCTCCCGTGATGGCCCAGCAGAGCACCGAGCTCGACGGGTGCCTGCCCAACCCCTGGCCGCTGGCCCACGAACTGGCGTCCGCAGCGCGCCACGAGGAACCCCTCGCCCCTCCCTACCAACGGTGAGACCAGGTGGCGGGGGAGATCCTTGCGCCACCCCCGTGCGGCGTCGTCGCGGCGCTACCGTCGCCGACGGTGGCCCATCCCGACGCGGCGCCGCTTCAGGTCGGAGGCGAGCTTGGAGCGCAGGGTGACGCGGTCACTTGAACCAGACCTGTTGGTAGCTGCGGCTCTGCGGGTGCAACAGCAGCACCAGCAGGGCCACGTCGAACATGAGGCTCACCAGGTTGCCGAGGCCGGCGCCGAGCTTGACCACCGAGGCCACCACCACGAGGGCGGACACGGCCACGCTCACCCCGTAGCCCCAGTTCTGGTCGTTGGCCAGGCCGAAGCCGCCGGCCGCGTAGGCCACCACCACCAAGAACCCGAGCGTGGTGCCGAACAGCACGAAGGGCGCCTGGAACAGCACGCCGAACACGGCGTTGGCGTAGAGCAGGAACACGGCGATCTGCAGGGTCTGGGGTTGGCTGGGGTTGGTCCACCGGCGGGTCTCCATGGCTGACAGTCTGGCAGGCCTGGTGCTGGCCGCCGGTAGCGGCAAGCGCCTGCGCCCGCTCACGCTCGTGCGTCCCAAGGCGCTGTGCCCGGTGGCCAACGTGGCGCTGGTCGACCTGGCCATCGAGCGGCTGGCCTCGGTGGTCGGCGCCGGGCCGGCCGCACTGGCGGTCAACGTCCGTCACCACCGGGACCAGCTGGAGGCCCACCTCGGGAGGCGGGTGCACGTCTCGATCGAGGACGATCCGGAGGAGCTCGGCACCGCCGGCGCCGTTGCCCACCTGCGGCCGTGGCTCGACGAACGAGCGGTGGCGGTGGTCAACGCCGACACCTGGCATCGCCTCGCCCTGGCCCGCCTCGTGGAAGGCTGGGACGGGGAGCGGGTGCGAGTGCTCATCGCCGGTGGCCCGACGGCGCGCTTCGGGCCGGACAGCGCCGTCGTCGCCTCGTTGCTGCCCTGGCGCGAGGTGGTCGGCTTGGCCCGGCAGCCCTCAGGGCTGTGGGAGGCGCTGTGGCGTCATCGCCTGGCCGACGGCAGCCTCGACGTCGTCGTCGAACCGGGCTCGGTCATCGACTGCGGAACCCCCCGCGACTACCTGGCCGCCAACCTGACGGCGTCGGGCGGAGCCTCGGTGGTGGGGCCGGGAGCGGTGGTGGAGGGCGAGCTGGTGCGATCGGTGGTGTGGCCCGGTGGGGTCGTGCGCCGCGGCGAGGTGCTCGTCGACGCCATCCGCGCGGGGGAGAGCCTCACGGTCCGCCCCTGGTCGCCCCGACGGGGGCCGGCGGCCAGCTGACCGCAGGCGGCGTCGATGCCGGTGCCCCGGTTGCGCCGCACGGTCGTGGTGATCCCGAGGGCGCGGAGCCGGCGGCAGAACGCCGCCACCCCTGCCGGCGGGGTGCCGGGCGTGGCGTAGCCCGGCGTGGGGTTGAGCGGGATGAGGTTGACGTGCGCCCGGAGCGGGCGGGCCAGCTCGGCCAGCTCGGCGGCATCGGAAGGGCGGTCGTTGGTGGCGTCGATGAGGGCCCACTCGAACGAGAGCCGTCGACGGGTGGCAGCGACGTAGCGCTCGCAGGCCGCGTTCAGCGCGGCCAGCGGGTACCGGCGGTTGAGAGGCACGAGACGGTCGCGCAGCGCGTCGTTGGCGGCGTGGAGCGAGACGGCCAGGTTGACGGGCAGGTCGGCGCCGGCCAGCCGGTCGATGCCGTGCCCCATGCCGATGGTCGACACCGTGAGGTGCCGCGCCGACAGGCCGAGGTCGTGATGGAGACGCCCGATTGCCGCCCACACCCGCTCGAAGTTGGCCAAGGGCTCGCCCATGCCCATGAACACCACGTTCGACAGACGGCGAGGTAGGGCCCGCCGAGCCGCCCGTACCACCTGCTCGACGATCTCGCCAATGCTCAGGTTGCGCTCGAAGCCCGCCTGCCCGGTGGCGCAGAAGGCACAACCCATGGCGCACCCGGCCTGGGACGACACGCACACCGTCGTGCGGTCCCCGTAGTGCATGAGCACGGTCTCCACGCCGGTGCCGTCGGCGAGGCGCCACAGCCACTTCACGGTGTTGCCGCCGTCGCTCACCGTCTCCACCCCCGGCTGCAGCGCCGGTGGGAGCTCGTGGGCGAGACGCTGGCGAAGGGCGTTCGGCACGTCGGTCATGTCCCCGGGGTCGAGCAGGCGCCGGTACAGGCCGTCCCATACCTGGCCGACCCGGTAGGCGGGTTGGTCCGCAAGCAGCTCGGCGACCGCGCTCCGGTCGGCGTCGTAGCGGGTGGTCACCGCTCCAGGCTACGAGCCTGGCTCCCTGCCCCGTCTGGTCGCGGCGGTGCCCATCGGCCGCCCGGGAGACAAAGGGGGCGCCGGCACGGCGGTCCCTTTGGCGGTCCATCAGCTCCGGGGTTCCCTGGGTACGGTGGGGCCGTGACCGAGCCAGACGTCGGGACACATGCCAACCGGGCGCCGGCGGAGCCGGTCGGCGGCAAGGATGCCGGTGGCCGCGACACGCGCCACCACCGCGACGTCCAGGGCGGCGCCGCCCGGGCGGCGGTGTTCGGGGTGAGCGACGGTGTGGTCTCCAACGTGGGCCTCATCCTCGGTGTCGCCGGGGCCGATCCTGCGCCGGGCGTCGTACGCCTGGCCGGACTGGCCGGCCTCGTCGCCGGGGCCATCTCCATGGCGGCCGGGGAGTACAACTCCATGCGGGTCCAGACCGAGCTGCTGCAGCGGGAGCTGGAGCTCGAGCGCACCGAGCTGCGGCGCAATCCGGAGTACGAGACGGCGGAGCTGGCCGAGGTCTACGAGTCCCGGGGGATGGCCCCCGAGCAGGCCCAAGCCCTGGCCGAGACGGTGATGCGCGACCCCGACGTCGCCCTCGAGACCCACGCCCGCGAGGAGCTGGGCGTCGACCCGGAGCAGCTCGGTTCCCCGCTGGGCGCAGCGGCGTCGTCGTTTGCCTCGTTCTCCTTCGGAGCCCTGGTGCCACTGGTGCCGTGGTTCGTCACCTCGGGAATGGCAGCGACCCTCGCCTCCCTCGTCCTCGCCGTGGCCCTCGCCGTGGCCGTCGGCGGCGCCATCGGGCACTTCACCGGCCGCCGACCGCTGCGCACCGTCGCCCGCCAGGTGCTCTTCACCGTCGTGCCCGCTGCCCTCACCTACGCCATCGGTGCCTTCGTCGGCGCCGGGGTGGGGTGAGCAGCCGACGCCCGGCGCCACCCTGGCGGAGCGGCCGGCGTCAGCTGGGGGCGACGTCGCCGACGTAGGCCCGATCGGTGTGGTTGACGACGAACCCCAGGTCCTCGTACACGCCGACCGCCCGCCGGTTGGCGGCGTCGACGTAGAGCATGGCCGCCGTGAGCCCCCGTTGGTCGTGCAGCCAGTGGAGGCCGGCGAGCGCGAGCTGGTGACCGAGGCCGCTGCCTTGGAAGTCCGGGTCCACGGCCACGACGTACAGCTCCCCGAGGGGGGGATCGTGGTCGGCGTGGACCTTGGTCCAACAGAACCCGGCGAGGCGGCCCTCCCGCTCGTGGAGCAGGAAACCGGCGGGATCGAACCAGGGCTCGCGCATCTGGGCGGCAAGGGTCTCGAGGTCCCAGCCCCCCTGTTCGGGGTGCGACGCGAACGCCCGGTTGTTGACCTCGAGCCACCCCTGTTCGTCGTCGCCGGGCCGGAACGGCCGCAGCTCGAGCACCGGTGGCGGGTCGTCGAGCGGCAGCGGGCGGCGCATCTGCAACAGCTCTCGGCCCCGCCGCAGCCCGACGGCGGCGGCGATCTCGTCGTCGGCGTCGCTCGGCTGGTAGACCCAGAGGTGGACGTGGCCCCCGCCTTGGCATCGTATCACCTCGATGGCCGCTCTCAGCATCTCCGGCCCGATCGACAGGGCTTCGGAGCGGTGGTGGGGGTCGACCACGAGGTCGAGCGCCCAGCTGTCGCGCCCGCGACTCACCTGGGCGTAGCCAACCGGGTGGTCGTGGCCGTCCTGCCAGGCGACGAGGCCGGCGAAGCTCGTCCGCCCGCCCTGAGCCATGTCGAGCCAGCGGTGCTCGTCGACCGCCCGGTGCCCGTCGACCCGCTCGGCGATGGCCAGCAGCTCGTGTACGGCAGCGAGGTCGTCGCTGTCGAGCTGGCGCTTGACCGAAAGCGTGCGCAAGCGCGCAGGTTAGCGAGAACCTCCCGGCGAGCCGGGTGGGGGAGGCACCTAGGCTCGATCGGTGGCCGGGCGACCTCGTAGTCCCAAGGGGCGGGCCCTCGAGACGCTGCGCCGGCTCGGCGAGGAGTACCCCGGCACCCCGAGGGAGCTGTGCGCTCTGCGCCATGACGACGCCTTCCAGCTGCTCGTGGCCACCATCCTGTCGGCCCAGACCACCGACGAACGAGTGAACTCGGTCACGCCCGCCCTGTTCGCCCGCTACCCGACGCCCGAGGATCTGGCGCAGGCCGATCCCGCCGACGTCGAGGCGCTCATCCATCCCACCGGCTTCTTCCGTCAGAAGACGAAGAGCCTGATCGGGATGGCGGCGGCGCTGATCCACTGCCATGGCGGCGAGGTGCCCTCGTCGATGGGGGAGCTGACGGCGCTGCCCGGGGTCGGACGCAAGACGGCCAACGTGATCCGCAGCGTCGGCCTCGGCCTGCCCGGGCTGGCGGTCGACACCCACGTCGGGCGCCTGGCTCGGCGCCTCGGCCTCACCGCCCAGACCGACCCGGTCAAGGTCGAGCGCGATCTCGATCCGATGGTGCCGGCGGGTGAGCGGGGTGCGCTCAGCCTCCGGCTCATCCTGCACGGTCGGGCGGTGTGCGTGGCCAGGCGCCCGCGCTGCGCTCAGTGCGTGCTCGCCGACTATTGCCCTTCGGCATTCATAGCCCGGTAAACTTTACGGTCGGAGGCGACTCGCGAGGTATACCCTGCCGGTGTGGGCAGGCTGGTGTCGATCCGTCACTTGGAGCTCGGCCACGGCTGTTCGGTGGCGGCGCCCGATCGATCGTTCGACTCGCACGGGGGCGGCAAGCCGCCCCCGCCGTGGACCTCCCTGGAAGGCCACGCCCGGGGCGACGACGGTCGGACCTATGCGTGGAGCATCGTCACCACCGCCGCGCTGGACGAGCCCTTCGAAGGGGACGGCGACGCGTGGAGGCCGCTTCCCGACCTTGCCGGGGTGCGGTTGTGGCTCGACGGCGGCGAGCGCCCGGTGGTGCTCGTCGACGCCCCGCACTTCGGTCCCGAGCTGCTCGACGCCCTTCAGTACGGTCCGGCGTGGGTCCGTGCCCGGGTGTTCTACCCGCTGCTGACGCAGGAGGAGCAGGAGTGGCTCGACGGGCTGGAGCAGCGAGATGCCGAGGCCCTGGTCCCTCGGGTGGTCGCCGCGCTCGAGGCGGAGCTCGGGGTGCCGCTGCGGGTCGAGGCCGACCGAGCGGTGCGGGCGGCGCAGATCATGCTGCAGGAGGGTTACGTCATTTCGACGGACCACCTGTTCTCCACCTGTGGCCACCTGTTCTCCGGCCCTGCCCGCGACCTCGTCACCTCGTGGCTGGCCGAGCACACTCCCGACTGACGAGCTCGCGCTCAACCCCGGAGCCGGTCGTGCCGAGATACCTGCTGGGGGCAGGGCCGATCGGGAAGATCCCGATGGTCGACAGCCGGTTCGCCGTGCCGGCTGCTCCCGGCGGCGGTGCTCTCAGGAGCGTCGCCGCTGCGGCCCTGGCCCTTCGATCGCGCCAAGCTCGTCGACCACCTTGTCGAGGCGACGCCCGGCGGTGGTCAACGAGCGCTCCACCTCGAACAAGCCGTTGGCCAGCTCGTCGTTGGCGGTCCGGGCCAGCGACTCGCCGATGGTGCTGAGCCGGGAGGTCAGCTCGGCCAGGGCGGTGGCGACCGACGACAGCTGGGCAGCGACGGTCCCGGTTGCCGGAGCGGGTGCTCCTGGAGCCTCGCCACCCTTGTCCATCGACCCGGTCTAGCCGCGAATCCTCCCGGTTGCCGAGCCCGGTGCCCGGTAGGCTCGCCGTCCCATGCTCCAGCGGCTGGACCTGCGCGGCTTCGACGGCGACCTGGCGGCACGCTTGCCCCGTCCCCCGGCGGCGACCGAGCCGCCGATCGCCGAGGTCCAGGCGATCCTCGCCGAGGTGCGAGCGCACGGCGATGCCGCGCTGCGGAGGTTCAGCGAGCGCTTCGACGGCGTGGCGATCAACGAGCTGGAGGTGCCCCGAGCTGCGCTCGAGGCCGCCCTGGCCGCCATCGAGCCACCGCTGCGAGACGCGCTGGTGCACGCCCACGACAGCATCCTCGTCTACCACCAGGCCACGATCCCGCCCGAGGTCGACCACCAGCACCACGGCATCGCCATCTCCGAGCTGCGCCGTCCCGTCGCCCGGGCCGGGCTCTACGTGCCGAGTGCTCTGGCGCCGTTGGTGTCGACCGTGCTGATGACGGCGGTGCCCGCCAAGGTGGCGGGGGTGGACCGGGTGGTGCTGTGCTCGCCGCCCGGCCCCGACGGCACGGTGGCGCCGGGGATCCTCGCCGCCGCGGCGATCGCCGGGGTCGACGAGGTCTACCGCATCGGGGGAGCCCAGGCGGTGGCGGCCATGGCCTACGGCACCGAGACGATCAGCCCGGTCGACGTGATCGTGGGGCCGGGCAGCAACCGGGTGGCCCAGGCCAAGCGAGAGGTGGCGGCGACCGGCGTGGTGGGCGTGCCCTCGGCCTTCGCCGGTCCGTCCGAGGTGGTGGTGGTGGCCGACGCCTCGGCCCCCCTGGCGTGGGCCGCCGTCGACGTGGTGGTCCAGGCCGAGCACGGCCCCGACGGCCTGGCCTGGCTGGTGACCTGGGACGACGACGTCGCCGACGCCGTCACCAAGGAGGTGGCCGCTCAGGTCGAGGCCTCGCCTCGGCGCATCCACGTCGAAGCGACGCTTCGCGACGGCGGCTACGCCGTGGTCTGCGACGGGCCCGAGCAGGCGATGGCGGTGGCCAACGCCATCGCCCCCGAGCACCTCGAGCTCATGACCGCCGACCCGGCGGCGCTGCTCCCACTCGTACGCAACGCCGGAGCCGTCTTCTTGGGCCCGTGGGCTCCGGCCTCGGTCGGCGACTACCTGGCCGGGCCGAGCCACGTGCTGCCCACCTTCGGCTCGGCCAGGTTCTCCAGCGCCCTTCGGGTCGACGACTTCGTCAAGCACGTCCACGTCGTCTCCCTCGACCGCGACGCGCTGGTGGGTGCCGCTCCCCACGTGGCCGCGCTGGCCGAGACCGAGGGCCTGCCCGCCCACGCTGCCTCGGTGCGCCTGCGGGCCGGCGGGTGAGCCTCCCCCTCGAGCTGGACGCGACCGTGAGCCGCCCGGGCCGTCGCCCCGACCTGCTCGCCCTGGAGGGCTACCACTCGCCCCAGGTGGACGTGGCCGTGCGGCTCAACACCAACGAGTCGCCGTACCCCCCGCCTCCGGCGTGGCTCGACGCCCTGGCCGAGGAGCTGGCCGCCGTGGACTGGCACCGCTACCCCGACCGCCAGGCGCGCCGGTTGCGCCGAGCCCTCGCCGACCTCCACGGGGTGGACCCGGGGCAGATCTACGTGGCCAACGGGTCCAACGAGGTGATCCAGGCCCTGTCGCTGGCCTACGGGGGGCCGGGCCGGGTGGCGGCAGTGTTCGAGCCCACCTACCGCCTGCACACCCACGTCCCGTCGGTCACCGGCACCACGGTGGCCGCCGGAGCGCGCGCCCACGACTTGTCGCTCGACCTCGACGAGGTGCGCCAGGTCGTCGCCGACGTGGCCCCGGCGCTCACGTTCCTGTGCTCGCCCAACAACCCCACGGGGATCCTCGACGCCCCCGAAGTGGTGGCCGAAGTGGTGGGGGTGGCGCCGGGCATCGTCGTGGTCGACGAGGCCTACGGCCAGTTCAGCCCGTGGTCGGCGCTCGAGCTGGTCGATGACGAGCGGCCCTTGGTCGTCACCCGCACCTTCTCCAAGACGTGGTCGATGGCCGGCGCTCGCCTCGGCTACCTGGTGGGCCCGACCTGGGTGGTCGACGACCTCGACGCCGTCACCCTGCCCTACCACCTGGACGCCTTCAAGCAGGCCGCGGGGCGCCTGGCCCTGGACTTCGAGGACGACATGCGCCGCCGGGTGGCGGCGGTGGTGACCGAGCGCGCCCGCCTGGTCGCCGGGCTCGACACCCTGGCGGTGACGCAGTGGCCCTCGGCCGCCAACTTCGTGCTGTTCCGGCCCATCGGCGTCGACGGGTCGACGCTGTGGCGGAGCCTGGTCGAGGCGGGGGTACTGGTGCGGGACTGCTCGTCGTGGCCCGGGCTCGACGGGTGCCTGCGGGTCACGGTGGGCACGGCCGAGGAGGACGACGCGTTCCTCGGAGCCCTGGCCGAGGCGCTGCCGTGACCAGGCGAGCCACCCGCTCGCGCACCACCCGCGAGACCCGCATCGAGCTTGCTGTCGCGCTCGACCCCTCCGGCGACGGGGAGGTGGCAGTCCGAACCGGGTTGCCGTTCTTCGACCACCTCCTGGCCCAGCTCGGCCGCCACGGCGGCTTCGATCTCACCATCGACGCCGAAGGGGACCTCCACGTCGACGGGCACCACACCGTCGAGGACGTGGGCATCTCCCTCGGGGAGGCGTTCGCCGAGGCGCTCGGTGACAAGGCCGGCGTCCGGCGCTTCGCCAGCGGCCTCTACCCCCTCGACGAGGCGCTGATCGAGGTGGCCCTCGACCTGTCGGGGCGTCCGTTCGTGGTCTACGACGTGCCCATCGGGGAGGTGTTGGCCCTGGGCACCCCGCCCTTCGACCCGCAGCTGGCGGAGCACTTCTGGGAGTCGTTCGCCACCAACGCCGGCATCACCCTCCACGTGCGCATGCGGGCGGGACGCAACACCCACCACATTCTCGAAGCCACGGCCAAGGGCGTCGCCCGGTGCCTGAGGGATGCGGTGCGGGTGGAGGGAGCGGCGGTCCCGTCCACCAAGGGCTCGCTGTGACCCCGAGCCCGGGCGAGGCGCCCCTCGTCGCCGTGCTCGACTACGGCATCGGCAACCTGGCGTCGGCCCAGAAGGCGCTGGTGCGGGTGGGCGCCGACGCCCGCCTCACCGCCGATCCCGGTCTGGCTGCCGACGCCGCCGGCGTGGTGCTGCCCGGTGTGGGCGCCTTCGGGCGCTGCATGGAGGCGCTGCGCGACGAGGGGCTCGACGAGGTGGCCCTGGCCGCCCTCGATGCCGGCGTGCCGTTCCTCGGCATCTGCGTGGGGATGCAGCTGCTCTACGACCGCTCCGAGGAGAGCCCCGGGATCGACGGTCTCGGGGTGCTGCCGGGCACGGTCCGGCGCCTCCCCGAGGGGGTCAAGCGCCCGCAGATGCAGTGGAACGTGCTCGACGTGGTGGGGGAGCCGGCCATGCTGGCGGGGCTGGCCCGGCCGACGTGGGTCTACTTCGTCCACTCCTACGCCCCGGAGCGGGGGAAGCACGTGGTCGCCACCTGCGACTACGCCGCTCCGGTGGTGGCGGCGGTCGAGCGCGGGTCGCTGTGGGCGACCCAGTTCCACCCCGAGAAGTCGGGGTCGGCCGGGCTGGCCCTGCTGGCCAACTTCGTGGCCAGCCTCACCCCCTGACCACGCCGGTTGGCAGGTCGCCTGGAGGAAAGCCGGGTCGGCAGGTGTCCGTCCTCGGTGGGCGGGAAAGAAGCGGGTAGCAACCGTTCCAGCGGCCATCAGGAGGAGGAAGCGATGCTGATGCGGTTTGACCCCTTCCGCGAGCTCGACCGTCTCGCCAGCCAGGCTGTGGGTGCCGGCAGCCGGGCGCCGGTCATGGCCATGGATGCCTACCGCCGTGGCGATCAGTTCGTGGTCCACTTCGACGTCCCCGGTGTCGACCCGTCGTCCATCGACCTGACCGTCGAGAAGAACGTGCTCACCGTGTCGGCCGAGCGGCAGTGGCAGCCCCAGGAGGGCGACCAGGTGGTGGTCTCCGAGCGACCCCAGGGCCGCTTCAGCCGCCAGGTCTTCCTGGGCGAGGCGCTCGATGCCGACCGGATCGAAGCTTCGTGCGCCGACGGCGTGCTCACCCTGCGGGTGCCGGTTGCCGAGCAGGCCAAGCCCCGCAAGGTGGAGGTCACCTCGGGCGGCGGCTCGGCCCAGCCCATCGAGACCAACGCTCAGGCGACGTGACCCTCGGGCCCTCCCTCCATGTCCTGCCCGGCGGGTCGGGGCCGAGGGCTGCCACCGGGGGTGAGGACCGGAGGGAGGGCTGACCACGGGCCGCCGGCCCGGGCCCTGAGATACTTCGCCGGTGCAGCTCTATCCGGCCATCGACCTGCGCGGCGGGCGGTGCGTGCGCCTGCTCCGGGGTGACTACGGGGCGGAGACGGTCTACAGCGACGACCCGGTGGCGGTGGCCCGCCGCTTCGCCGACGCCGGCGCGGCGTGGATCCACCTTGTCGACCTCGACGCCGCCCGCACCGGAGAGCCCGTGAATCGGCCCCTGGTGACGGCCGTGGCCGCCTCGGTGCCGGTCCCGGTCCAAGCCGGCGGTGGGGTGCGCGACGAGGCCACCGTCGAGGCGCTCCTCGACGCCGGTGTCGCTCGCGTGGTGCTCGGGACCGCCGCGATGCACGACCCCGTCCTCGTGACCCGCGTGGCGGCCCGCCACCCGGGCGCCATCGCCGTGGGCCTCGATGCCCGGGCCGGCGAGGTGGCGGTCCAGGGCTGGACCGAGGGCGCCGGCGTCGCGCTGCTCGACGCCGTGCGTCGCTTCGACGACACCGGCGTGGCCGCCCTCGTCGTCACCGACATCAGCCGCGACGGAACCCTCACAGGTCCCGACCTCGACGGGCTGGAAGAGGTGGTGGCCGCCGCCACCGCCGTCGAGGTGGTGGCCAGCGGGGGGGTGGGCAACCTCGCGCACCTGCGAGCCCTGGCCGCCCTGCAGGCCGGTGGTCGCCGCCTCGCCGGCGCCATCGTCGGCAAAGCGCTCTACGAGGGGTCCTTCACCGTCGAGGAGGCGCTCGCCGCCCTCGCCGCCGCCTGACGCCGGTACCGCAGCGATGCAGGTCGTCGACCGAGGGCGATCCCTGGCACCCTTGGACCATGCTCCAGGCCCGTTCGCTGTCGGTCGAGGTCGGTGGCCGCCTCACCTTGGTGGACGCCTCGTTCACGGTCGCGGCGGGCGACAAGGTCGGCCTGGTCGGGCGCAACGGGGCAGGCAAGACCAGCATGCTGGCGGTGCTGGCCGGGCTCAGCCCGGCCCACGGCGGCGAGGTGGCCCGCCGGGGTGCCCTCGGCTACTTGTCCCAGGACCCCCGCACCGCGGCAGCCACGACTGGCGAAGGTGTCAGCGCCCTCGACCACGTCCTCTCCGGCCGCGGCCTCGACCAGCTCGCCATCACCATCGAGAAGCGGCGGCTGGCGCTGGAGGAAGACCCTTCGGAGGCCAACGTCGCCCGCCACGCCCGCGCTGTCGACGCCTTCGAGCTCGCCGGCGGGTGGGCAGCCGAGGCCGAGGTCCGGCGCATCGCCGCCGGGCTCGGTCTGCCTGCCGACCGCCTCGACCTTCCCCTGCGCGTCCTCTCCGGAGGTGAGCGCCGCCGGGTCGACCTGGCCCGGATCCTGTTCGCCGGGAGCGACCTGCTGCTGCTCGACGAGCCCACCAACCACCTCGACACCGACGCCAAGGCGTGGCTGATGGGGTTCCTGGCGTCGTACCGGGGGGCGCTGCTGGTGGTCAGCCACGACCTCGGCCTGCTCGACGAGGCCATCACCCGGGTCCTGCACCTCGACGACGCCCGGCTGGTGGAGTACAAGGGCACCTACTCGCAGTACCGCAGGTCCCTTCAAGCGGACGAGGCCCGACTGGCCAAGGTGGCGGCGGCCCAGGCGGGCGAGATAAAGCGGCTCTCCAACCTGGCCGACTCCATGCGGGGTCAGACCCAGCGCCGGGCTCGCACGGCGAAGTCCATCGACATCCGGGTCGCCCGTCTGCGCGAGGCTGCGGTGGCCGGTCCCCAGCGCGAGCGCACTCTGGCCCTGCGCCTGCCGCCTCCGCCTCGAGCGGGGCGGGTGGTGCTCGAGGTGGAGGGGCTGACCAAGTCCTACGGGGGACCGCCGGTGCTCAGCGACGTGTCGTTCGACCTCGAGCGAGGTGAGCGGCTGTTGGTCATGGGTCTCAACGGCGCGGGCAAGACCAGCCTCTTGCGGGTGCTGGCCGGCCGGACCGAGGCCGACGCCGGCTCCTGGCGGCCGGGCACGGGGGTGTCGGTAGGCTACTACGCCCAGGAGCACGAGGGCATCGTGGGCGGCAAGGACCTGCTGGCCCACGTACGCGAACAGGCCGACCTGCCCACCGGGGAGTTGCGGGGGCTCCTCGGGATGTTCGGGCTCGCCGGGGACATGGCCTTCCAGGACGCCGGCACCCTCTCGGGGGGGGAGAAGACCAAGCTCGCTCTGGCCCAGCTGACCGCCGGGCGCCACAACCTGTTGCTGCTCGACGAGCCCACCAACAACCTCGACCCGCCCTCCCGCACCGCGGTGGCCGCCGCCCTTGCCGGCTGGGGTGGGGCGATGGTGCTGGTCAGCCACGACCCCGAGTTCGTGCGCGAGCTGCGGCCCCAACGGGTGCTGCTCATGCCCGAGGCCACCATCGATCACTGGAGCGACGAGTTCCTCGACCTCGTCGCCATGGCGTGAGGGGTTCGCCGGGGGTGGTCATGGGTCGCTCGGGTTCCCGCCGGCCTGGTCCCTAGGGGCGGCGCTACCGTGACCCGGTGCGGACCGCCCGAGTGATCCCCTGTCTCGACGTCACCGCCGACGCGGGTGGCCAGGGCGGGCGGGTGGTCAAGGGGGTCAACTTCGTCGGCCTGCGTGACGCCGGTGACCCGGTCGAGCTCGCCGCCCGCTACGACGACGACGGTGCCGACGAGGTGGTCTTCCTCGACATCACCGCCTCGTCGGGCAACCGGGGGACCATCGTGGACGTGGTGGCTCGCACCGCCGAGCAGGTCTTCATCCCCCTCACCGTCGGCGGCGGTGTCCGCTCCGTCGACGACGCCCGGCGGCTGCTGCGGGCGGGAGCCGACAAGGTCGGCGTCAACACCGCGGCGGTGAGCCGGCCCGAGCTGGTGGGTGAGCTGGCCGGTGAGTTCGGCGCCCAATGCGTGGTGGTGGCCATCGACGCCCGCCGCTCTCCCGGCGGCTACGAGGTCTACACCCACGGAGGGCGCAAGCCGACGGGCCTCGACGCGATCTCGTGGGCGGTCGAGGTCGAGCGCCTCGGCGCCGGCGAAATCCTGCTCACCTCGATGGACCGCGACGGGACCCGCGACGGTTTCGACGTGGCCCTGACCCGGCAGGTGGCCGACGCCTGCGGTCTCCCGCTCATCGCCAGCGGCGGGGTGGGGCACCTCCACCACCTGGTCGACGGCGTCACCGTCGGAGGTGCCGACGCCGTGCTGGCGGCGTCGATCTTCCACTTCGGCGAGCACTCCATCGCCGAGGCCAAGGCCGCCCTGGCCGCCGCCGGCGTGCCCGTGCGGCCTCCGATGGCGCCCGGCCCGGCCCCCCGTCGCTGAAACGGCGTGGCGGCGTGTCGCGGGAATCGCGTTCAGGCAGCGAGTGGCGCTCGGTACCATGCCTGCGATGCCCGTGGCCACCCCCATCTCTGCCAGCGAGTCCGACCTCGCTGCCGTCCGCTACGACGCCAAGGGCCTGGTGCCGGCCGTCGTGCAGGACGAGGCCACCGGTGAGGTGCTGATGCTGGCGTGGATGAACGCCGCCAGCCTGCGCCGGAGCCTGGAGACGGGCCGGACCGTCTTCTGGAGCCGCTCGCGCCAGGAAGAGTGGGCCAAGGGCGACACCTCGGGTGACCGCCAGTGGATCCGACGTGCCTACTACGACTGCGACGGCGACACGTTGTTGTTCGTGGTCGAGCAGGAGGGGCGGGGCGCCTGCCACACCGGCGACCGCACGTGCTTCACCCGCCGGTTCGGCGGGGCTTGACGGCGCCGGGAGGCGCCGTGCTGCGACCGAGCCGGGCCGAGTTCAAGGCCCTCGCCCGGACCCACACCGTGGTCCCGGTGTGGCGCGAGGTGCTCGGCGACCTGATCACGCCGGTTGCCGCCTTCGCCCGGGTGGTCGGCGACGGGGCCGGCTTCCTCCTCGAGTCGGTCGAGCAGGGCACCCGCTGGTCTCGGTTCTCCTTCGTCGGGCGCAACCCCCTGGCGACCCTGGTCGCCCGATCCGGCCGCATCGAGCTCGAGGGCACCCTGCCGCCGTCGGTGCCGCTCGACGGCGGTGTGCTGACGGCGGTCGAGGCCATCCTCTCCGCCTACCGCTCGCCGTCGCTGCCCGAGCTCCCTCCGCTGCACGGTGGCATCGTCGGCTACCTCGGCTACGACGTCGTCCGGGAGGTCGAGCACCTGCCGAATGTCCCCCCCGACGACCAGGACGTGCCCGACTCGCTCTTGAGCGTGATCGGCCAGCTGGCCGTGTTCGACCACTGGCGTCAGCGGGTGACGCTCATCGACAACGTCATCGTGGCCGCCGAGGCCTCCGACGCCGAGGTCGATGCGGCCTACGACGGCGCCGCCGCCCGGATCGAGACGTTGGCCGCCGACGGGGCCCGGGCGACCGCGGAACCCGTCGTCGACCCCCCGGAGTCGTCGCCGGGGTTGCCCGAGGTCCGCTCCACCATGGGCAGTGGCGCCTTCTGCAAGGCGGTGGAGTTGGCCAAGGAGCACATCCTCGACGGCGACATCTTCCAGGTCGTGCTGTCCCAGCGCTTCGACTTCGAGCTCGGCGCCGATCCCTTCGACGCCTACCGCGTGCTTCGCCAGCTCAACCCGAGCCCCTACATGTACTTCCTGCGTCACCCCGAGGTCACCATCGTGGGGTCGTCGCCGGAGCGCATGGTGCAGCTGGTCGAGGGCCGCATCGTGTCACGTCCGATCGCCGGCACCCGGCGGCGGGGCGCCACCGACCACGACGACCGCCGCTTGGCCGCCGAGCTGCGCGAGCACCCCAAGGAGGTGGCCGAGCACGTCATGCTGGTCGACCTGGCCCGCAACGACGTCGGGCGGGTGGCCACCTGGGGCAGCGTCGAGGTCGAGGAGCTGATGGAGCTCGAGCGCTACAGCCACGTCATGCACCTCACCTCCCAGGTGTCGGGGCGCCTGCGCCCCGGTCTTGGCCCCGTCGACCTCCTCCGGGCCACGCTGCCCGCCGGCACCATGTCGGGTGCCCCCAAGGTGCGGGCGATGGAGATCATCGACGACCTCGAGGCCACCAAGCGGGGGCCCTACGCCGGGGTGGTCGGCTACCTCGACTTCTCCGGCAACCTCGATACCGCCATCGCCATCCGCACCATGGTGGTGCGGGGGTCGCGGGCGTCGGTGCAAGCGGGCGCCGGCATCGTGGCCGACAGCGACCCGGCCGCCGAGGACCAGGAGTGCCGCAACAAGGCGGCGGCGCTGCTGGCGGCGGTCACCGCCGCCCGGACCCTGTCGACCGATCGCCGCCCGGGCGTGGGCGCCGAGCACCGGTGATGGTCGCCACCGACGAGGCTGTGGCCTTGCGTCGCGGTCTGGGCGTCGCCGTCGTGCCCCGTGACTTCGTGCGGGTCGCCGGTGCCGACACGGTCTCGTTCCTGCAGGGCCAGCTCAGCCAGGACGTCGCCGGCGTCGGCGCCGGCGGGTCGGCGTTCTCGTTGCTGCTCCAGCCCCAGGGGAAGGTCGACGCGTTCGTGCGGCTGACCTGCATCGCCGACAACGAGATCGTGCTCGACACCGATGCGGGGTGGGGGAGGGCGGTGGTGGATCGCCTCGAGCGGTTCAAGCTGCGGGTGCGCTGCGAGGTCGAGGCGCTCGACTGGCGCTGCCTGGCGGTCCGAGGCGAGCAGAGCGCGGCGGTGCCACCCACGCCCCCGGGGACCTGGAGGGTGGTGGCCGAGACCCCTGGCGTCCCCGGCTTCGACCTGGTCGGTCCCTCCCCGGAGCCACCCGAGGGCGCCACCAGGATCGGGGCCGACGCCTACGAGGCGCTGCGCATCGAAGCAGGGGTCCCCCGCATGGGCGCCGAGCTCGACTCCTCGACCATCCCTGCTGCAGCCGGGGTGGTGGAGCGCTCGGTCAGCTTCACCAAGGGGTGCTACACCGGCCAGGAGCTCGTCGCCCGGATCGACTCCCGGGGCGGCAACGTCCCCCGGCGCCTCCGGGGGGTCGTGATCGCGGTCAACGTCTTGCCGCCCCCCGGCGCGACGGTGGTGGCCGAGGGGAAGGAGGTCGGATCGCTCACCAGCGTCGGCGAGTCGCTGGAGCGCCGAGCCCCGGTGGCCCTGGCCTACGTGCAGCGAGGCGTCGAGCCTCCGGCCGAGGTGGTGCTGCGGTGGGAGGGCGCCGAGGTGCCGGCCCGGGTCGAGGCGCTGCCCCTGGTCCCGTGAGCCCCCGCCGGCTGGCTGCGGGGGCGTTGGCCGTCGTGGTGGTCACCGGCTGCTTCTCGCCCGACGAGCTCGAGCCCCTGCCTGTCCCCTCGTCCGTCTCGACCCTGCCCACCACCACCACCTCGTCGGTCGACCACAGCACTGTCCCGCTGGCGCCGGTGGAGGGCACGACCACCACGGCTGCGGTGACGGTAGGTCCGGGGCCGGCCACCCTGGCCGGCCGGGTCGAGGGCCCCGAAGGACCGGTCGAGGGGGCGACCGTCCGCCTCGAGCGCCTGGTCGGCGACGCCGTCGCCACCCTCGAGGTGCTCACCGGCGCCGATGGCGCCTGGCGGGCTGCCGGGGTGCTCGGAGGCCGCTACCGGGTGCGGGCCTGGCGCCGTCCGGACCTGGCCTCCACCGAGGCCCAGGTCGTGTTCGTCGCTGCTGCAGAGCCGGCCGAGGTGATCCTGCGGGTCGAGCGCTTCACCGTCGCCGTCGATCTCGCCGTGGCCCCCGACCCGCCGGTGGTCGGTGAGCGCACCAACGTGTTGGTCCGGATCACCGACCGGACCGTCGACGCCGACGGCGTGGTGCGGGCGGTACCCCGCTCCGGGGTGGGGGTCAGCGTGACGGCGGGACCAGGGTGGGTGTCGGAGTCGCCCCTGATCGGCGTCACCGACGAGGCCGGCACCGTCACTTTCACCCTGGTGTGCCGGGCGCCCAACCGCCAAGGCCTCGTCGTCACGCTGGCCCCCGACCAGATCGTCCCCCTCGACCCGCCGGAGTGCGTGGTCCCGGCCGCTCCGCCGCCACCGGCCACCGACCCCCCTGCCACCGAAGGCTGAGATCCCTCCCCGTCATGCCGATGGTGAGCTCGACGGGGACTCGTAGCATCGCCGGGTGACGCTCTACGAGGTGCTCGGCGTGGACGTCGCCGCCTCGTCGGCGGAGATCCGGCGGGCCTACGTGCGACTGGCCCGCCAGCACCATCCCGACTACTTCGTCGACGCCGCCGAGGACGAGCGCCTCGCCGCCGAGCGACGGATGCGGATACTCAACGAAGCCTGGGAGATCCTCGGCGACCGGGGGAAGCGCCACGACTACGACCGGGCACAGGGCCTCGCCGGCCCCCCCGACGCCGAGGGCCTCCGGTTCCAGCCGTTCGACGACGACGACGACGACGAGGTCGACCCCCGGGACCTTCCCGACGCCCCCTACCGGCGCGACCCGGTCATGGAGTCGCCCCTCACCCGGGCCCTCACCCTGGCTCCGGTGGCCAGCTTTGCCCTGTCGGTGGGGCTTTTGGCCGTCGGTATGGTCGTGGGCTCGGTGGCCGTCCTGGGTCTGGCGCTCGCCGCCTTCCTGCTGGCGTGCCTCGGCTTCGTCGTCATCCCCCTCCTGGCCCTGTCCCGGGCCAGCCGCGACGACTGAGCAGCGACGGCAGGGACGCGCCTCCCCGCCTGGCGGGAGCAGCGCGCCGTGCTCAGCGGCGCTCGATGCTCGAAGCGGGGGTCGCGCCGTAGGTCGAGGGCCTTGCGCGACTCCCACATGGCGCCGAACCAGACCTCGCCGTCATTGAACGAGGCCTCGATGCCGCTGAGCCGGGGCGAGCCGTCGGCGCGAAGGGTGGCCAGCGTCTTGTGGACGTGAGCGTCGAAGACGGCCTGCACCGCGGCGGCGAACGGCGGGGCCGACGCCGCCACCTCGCTCCACCGTGGCACGACAGCGATCCTAGGAGGTGGTCGTGCACCCGAGCCTGCCCGTCCCCTGAGAGGGGCTGGCGGCTGGTGTCGCATCATCCCAGCGTCCTGGACCCGGTCCTCGGTAGGCTCCCCGGGTGGCCGCGTACCTCGATCGCATCGTGGCTGCCCACCGCGCCGGCGCCGCCGCCGACGAGCGGCTGGTGGCGCCTCTGCTCGAGGCCGCCGCCGGCGCACCGGCGGCCCGTCCCTTCGCTGCCGCCCTGCGGGGCGAAGAGGGGGTGGCGGTCATCGCCGAGATCAAGCGCCGGTCCCCGTCGCGAGGCGACCTGGCGCCCCGGCTGGTCGCGGCCGAGGTAGCCCGCACCTACCAGGCGGGGGGCGCCGCTGCCCTGTCGGTGCTCACCGACGTCGAGTTCTTCGGCGGATCGCCCGCCGACCTGGGCCAGGCCCGGGCCGCTTGCCGCCTGCCGGTGCTCCGCAAGGACTTCATCGTGGACCGACGGGACGTGCTCGACGCGCGGATCATGGGGGCGGACGCGGTGTTGCTGATCGTGGCCGCCCTCGACGACGCCGAGCTGTGCGCCCTGGTGGCGCTGGCCGCCGAGGTGGGCCTCGACGCCCTGGTCGAGGTGCACGACGAGGTCGAGGTCGACCGTGCCCTCGCCGCCGGCGCCACCCTGGTGGGGGTGAACCAGCGCGACCTCCTCACCTTCGCCGTCGACCCCGATCGCGCCCTCCGGCTGGCCCCGCTGCTGCCCTCCGAGACGGTCCGGGTGGCCGAGTCGGGCATCACCGGCCCCGACGACGTCGCCCGCCTCGCTGACGCCGGCTACGACGCCGTCCTCGTGGGGGAGCGGCTGGTGACCAGCTCCGACCCCGAGGGAGCCGTCCGTTCACTGCGCGCTGCGGTGCTCCAACCATGACCTTCGTCAAGGTGTGCGGCACCACCAGCGAGGAGGACGCCCTGCTGGCGGTGGCCATGGGGGCCGACGCCGTGGGCTTCGTGTTCGCGCCGTCCCCGCGCCAGGTCGCGGCCCAGCTGGTGCGCGACATCGTGCGCCGCCTGCCCCCCGAGGTGCTCACCGTAGGCGTGTTCCGCAACGAGGCACCCGAGCGGGTGGTGGAGGTCATCGCTTCCACCGGCCTCCGGGCCGCCCAGCTCCACGGCCACGAGCGCCCCGCCCAGACCCAGTGGGTCAAGGCCCGGGTGCCGGTGGTGATCAAGGCCTTCGCCGCCGGCGATCCCGCCATCGCCCGTGCCGCCGAGCACGGCGCCGACTTGGTGCTGGTCGACGGCGCCAGCCCCGGCACCGGCCGGGTCTTCGACTGGTCGCTGGCCGAGGACGTACCCGCTCGCCTGCGCCTGGTGCTCGCCGGCGGGCTGCACCCAGGCAACGTGGCCGAGGCCATCGCCTCGGTGCGCCCGTTCGGCGTCGACGTCGCCACCGGGGTCGAGTCGAAGACCGGGCGCAAGGACCCCCGCCTGGTGCGGACGTTCATCTCCGCGGCCAAGGCCGCCGCCCCCCCCGGGTGGGAGGCCGAGGTCGACGCCCCCTACGACTGGCAGGCCGACGCATGAGCATGACCGAACCCAGCAGCGGCGGGCGCTTCGGTGACTTCGGAGGCCGGTTCCTGCCCGAGGCGCTGGTCCCTGCCTGCCTCGAGCTCGAGGAGGCCTTCCGAGCGGCGTGGGCGGACGATGCCTTCCGCGCCGAGCTCGACGGGCTCCTGGTGAGCTACGCCGGAAGGCCGTCGCCACTCACCGAGGCGGCCCGGCTCTCCGAGCGCCTCGGCGTGCGGGTGTTGCTCAAGCGCGACGAGCTGAACCACACCGGCTCCCACAAGATCAACAACGTGCTCGGCCAGGCCCTGCTGTGCCGGCGCATGGGCAAGCGGCGCCTGGTGGCCGAGACCGGGGCCGGCCAGCACGGGGTGGCGACGGCCACCGCTGCCGCTCTGTTCGGCTTCGACTGCGTCATCTACATGGGAGAGGTCGACGTCGAGCGCCAGTCCCACAACGTCTTCCGCATGAACCTGCTCGGCGCCGAGGTGCACCCGGTGTCCTCCGGCGCTCGCACGCTGAAGGACGCGGTCAACGAGGCCATGCGTGACTGGGTGGCGTCGGTGACCACCACCCACTTCTGCCTGGGCTCGGTGATGGGCCCCCATCCGTACCCCTGGATGGTCCGCGAGCTCCAGCGGGTCATCGGCGAAGAAGCCCGCCGGCAGTGTGCCGAGCTGCTGGATGGAGGGGTGCCGGACGTGGTGGTGGCGTGCGTGGGCGGGGGCTCCAACGCCGCCGGCATCTTCGCCGGCTTCGTCGACACCTCGGCTCGCCTGGTCGGCGTCCAGCCGGAGGGCGGCGCGGCGATCGGCCGGGGGTTGCCCGGGGTGGTCCACGGCTCCAAGAGCATGCTCCTGCAGGACGAGCACGGCCAGGTGAGCGAGGCTCACTCGATCTCTGCCGGTCTCGACTACCCGGGCGTGGGCCCCGAGCACGCCCACCTGGCCTCCGGAGGCCGGGCCGAGTACCCGAGCGTGGTCGATGCCGAGGTGCTGGACGCGTTCCAGCTGCTCAGCCGCACTGAGGGCATCATCCCCGCCCTCGAGCCGGCCCACGCCCTCGCGTGGGTGGTAAGGGAAGCGGGCCGGGCCATTCCCTCCGGGTCGACGGTCGTCGTCAACCTGTGCGGGCGGGGCGACAAGGACGTCGCCCAGGTCATGGCCCACCTCGGCCACGAGCGGTGATCCCGCTCGAACCGCACCTGTGCCAGCGGCGCGACGGCGGGGCCAAGCTGCTCGTCCCCTACGTGACCGGGGGCCTGAGCGACGACTGGGTCGACGTGGTGCACGCCGCGGTGGCCGCCGGCGCCGACGCCGTGGAGGTCGGCATCCCCTTCTCCGACCCGGTCATGGACGGCCCCACCATCCAGGAGGCGTCGGTGCGGGCGCTGCGCCGGGGCACCACCCCTGGATCGATCCTCGCCGACCTGGCTCGCGTCGACGTCGGCGTCCCGGTGGTAGCCATGACCTACTACAACCTGGCCTTTCGCATGGGCGACCTGCGCTTCGCCCGATCCCTCGCTGCTGCCGGGGTGAGCGGCGCCATCCTCCCCGATCTCCCCTTGGAGGAGTCTGCCGATTGGGAACGGGAGTCGGCGGCGGCCGGGGTTGCCTCCGTGCTGCTGGCCGCCCCGGTGACCCCCGACGACCGCCTGGCCGCCATCGCCGCGCGCTCCCGGGGCTTCGTCTACGGCGTGAGCCGCATGGGGGTCACGGGGGAGCGTCTCAGCCTGGCCGGCTCGGCCGGGGTGCTGGCCAAGCGGCTCAAGGCCACCACCGACAAGCCGGTGCTCATCGGCTTCGGCATCTCGACCCCTGACCAGGCCGTCGAGGTCTGCGCCGAGGCCGACGGAGTGATCGTGGCCTCGGCGCTGCTGCGAGCGGTGCTCGACGGTGGGGGGCCGGAGGCGGCCGCCGGCTTCGTGGGAGACCTGCGCCACGCCCTCGACGCTGGCTAGCAGCCCGGCGCCCGGAGGGTGGGGGACGGTGAAGGTCCGGGTAGGGAGCGGCCATGCCTGATGACGCGAACCTCTCCGAGCTGCTCGACGACGACAAGCTGCCTGCCGAGTACCCCCCGGACGAGCCCCTCGGGGTGTTCGAGGACGAGCTGACGGTGCGGGGCCAGCAGACCGACGAACCACTCCAGGAGCGGGTGCAGCGCGAGGAGCCCGAGGTCTGGGAACAGGTGCCTGCCGACGAGCCGGTGGGCCAGCTGGTCGAGCCCGAGCCGGGCCAGGAACTGGACCTGACCAAGGAGACCGTGGCCCGAGCCGTCGGCGAGGGGCCCGACCGTGGAGATCTCGAGACCGGCGACATCGCCGCCGGCGACACCACCACCCGCGACGTGGCCACCGAGCGCTTCGAGGAGCTCGGCGCCGAGGAGGCGGCCGTGCACCTCACCGAGGACCCCCCGATGGGCGACGGCGACGACTACGTCTGACCGAGCTGCTCCGGTCCTTCGTCGCCCCACGCCGCACCAGCGACCGCTCACGCGACAACGAACGAGGGGTGGTGGTGCGCGAGGGGTGGAGGTGAGGGAGAATGGGGCGTGGCCCGGCCCCGTCGCGCTCTTCGCCTCCTCGCCCTGGCGGTGGTCGCTGCCGTGCTGGCCGGTGCCTGCCAGGGGTCGGGCTTCCAGTACGTCAAGAACGACGACTTCAACGCCTACTTCAAGGTGGACGACGAGTGGGCGCTGTTCGACGAGCGGCAGTTCTTCTCGAGCCCGGCAATCGAGCTCGACCCCCTCGAGCGCCAACGCAAGCTGGCCACCACCTGGGTGCGGGGCTTCGACGGAAGCGAGGAGCCGTCGCTGGCCAACCTGTTCCTCAACGCCACACCCGATCCCCACGGTGTGGCCCGCATCCAGCTGTTGACCGAGGCCGAGCGCGATTCGATCGACCTCGCGTCCCTGCGTTCCGCCCATCTCGGGTTCGACCCCGTGCAGGTCAGCCGGGAGGATCCCCAGGGCCCCGTCGAGGTTCTGTCGGAGGAGGACGTGAGCTTCCCCGGCGGCCAGCACGGCGTCCGGATGACCGTGGCCTTCGACACCCCGTCGGGGGAGATCGCCATCATCGACCAGACCGCACTCGTCGACAGCTCGAACCGTATCCTGTACCTGTTCGTCATCGGTTGTTCCCGCCAGTGCTATGTCGAGCATCGAGACACGATCAACGAGATCGCCGCCTCATGGACTATCGAGGAAGAGTGACATGACCAACCCCTCCGACGGCCCGACCCAGCCCGGCGCCTTGGCCTGGCCCGACCACGACACCGGGCCCCAGCCCCCGTCTGACCACGAGGCGGCCGAGCGGGGCGAGCGGCTGACCCGCAAGCCCATGGCCCTGTGGGACCGGGCGAAGTTCCTCCTGCTGCTGGCCTTGCTCTTCTTGTTCTTCATCTGGTCGGCCATGGCCGACAACCCGTTGGTCCCCTTCGAAGACGCCGTCAACCAGGTCGTGGCGGCCAAGTGGTGGGTGTTGGCGTTGATGGGTGTGGAGCTACTGCGCCAGCTCCACTACTTCGTCAGCGAGCACTCCGCTACCTACCACCGGGCGTGGTCCCAGGGGGTCTTCGGGCGCTTCGACCGCCGAGTCGGGCGCATGAACGACTGGAACCGCTTCCGGGTCGCCCGGGCCCTCAAGGCCCTGGCGTTCCTGGCGCTGCTCAGCGTGGTGCTCGGTGCCCTGTTCGACGTCGACCCGGCCACGGCGCTGTTCGAGCTCCCGGCCCGGGCCTTCGTGGTGCTGCCGCTCATCCTGCAGCTGGCGTTCGGGTTCTTCTTCGTGATGTTCCAGTTCATCGGGTTGTTCTGGTTCCTCTCCAAGGGCGGGATCGACGTCTACTTCCCCGACGACATCAAGACCCGCTTCAGCGACGTGTGGGGCCAGGATCCGGTGGTCGACCGGGTCAAGGAGAACATGGTGTTCCTCGAGGCCCCGGAGCGCATCGAGGAGCGGGGCGGCTACGTGCCCGGCGGCATCCTGTTGTGGGGCCCTCCGGGCACGGGCAAGACGCTCATGGCCGAGGCGGTGGCCGGCGAGACGGGCAAGCCGTTCGTGTTCGTCGACCCCGGCGCGTTCATCAACATGTTCATGGGCGTGGGCATCCTCAAGGTCAAGAGCCTGTTCCGAAAGCTCCGCAAGCTGGCGGTGCGCTACGGCGGGGTCATCGTGTTCTTCGACGAGGCCGATTCGCTCGGCAACCGGGGGTCCCTCGCCGGAGCCCCGGGGGGCCAGGCCGGCGCCAGCGCCTGGTCGACCCGGCCGGGTGACGGCGCCCACCTGCGCTGGCTCTCGCCCGCCGTCCAGGCCGAGGTCCTCCGCCACGGGCTGGCGCCCTCTGCCGCCCACGACGAACCCGGCCGCATCCGCGACCGGATGATCATGGGGATGGGCGGCGGCGGGAGCGGGACACTGCAGGCCCTGCTCACCGAGCTGTCGGGGCTGAAGAAGCCCCGGGGCTTCCTCAACCGGATCGGCCGGCGCTGGCTGGGCCTCAGCCCGAAGCCGCCGCCCAAGTACCGGATCCTGGTGATGATGGCGACCAACATGCCCGAGGCCCTCGACGAGGCCATGCTCCGGCCCGGGCGCATCGACCGGATCTACAAGGTGGGCTACCCCTCCAAGGAGGGCCGCAAGCGGACCTACCTCGGCTACTTCGACAAGGTGGCCCACGAGCTCACCGACGACCAGATCGACAAGTTGGCCACGATCACGCCCTACGCCACCGGAGCCACCATCAAGGACCTGGTCAACGAAGCGCTCATCACCGCCATCCGCAACGGGCGCGAGGTGATCACCTGGCCCGACGTGCTCAAGTCGAAGCAGCTCAAGGAGCTCGGGCCTCCCGAGGACGTCGAGTACATCGAGCGGGAGCGCCACGCGGTGGCCGTCCACGAGGCGTGCCATGCGGTGGTGGCCTACCGGGTTCGCCACCACCTCACCATCGACCTGGCCACGATCGAGAAGGGCGGCACCTACCTGGGCATGGTCAGCTCGATCAAGCCCGAGGACCAGTTCACCCACTGGCGATCGGAGTACGAGGCCGACATCATGGTCGCCCTGGCCTCCCTCGCCGGCGAGCGCCTGTTCTTCGACGGCGACAACTCCTCGGGGGTCTCGGGCGACCTCGAGAGCGCCACCACCGTGGCCACGTTGATGGAGGGCTACTGGGGCATGGGCTCGACGGTGGCGTCCCACGGGGTCACCCACAAGGTCGGCATCGGCGGCGGCGGGGGCAAGCCCGGGGTCGAGGATCACGAGCGCGACCTGCTCAAGGGCGGCCTTGGCGAGCGCATCGAGGAGAAGCTGGCCGAGCTGCTCGCCCGCACCGAGGTGGTGCTCGTCGAGAACCGGTTGGACGTGCTGGCCGTCGCCCATGCGCTCGAGACCTACAAGACCTTGTCGGGCGAGGACGTGGTCGCCGTGCTGGAGGGCCGCCAGGGTCCAGTGGTGGACGGCCGGGTCTACCGCACCCCCGAGTTCGCCGAGCAAGCGGAGCGATACCACGAGCTCGCCAGCGCTGCTCACCGGGGTCACAGCAAGGTGGCTGCGCCCCTCCCCGTCTTCACCGGTGGGCCGCCCAGGGGGGAATGGGGCGTGCTGGTCGAGGCCGACCGCAGCGACGACCCCCCGCGCAGCCCGTAGCGGCTTCAGAGCGGCGGTTGCCTGCGCTAGGTTCCCCGTCCATGCTGAAGCCGGGGGACCTGGCGCCGGCGTTCACCCTGCCCGACCAGCACGGGAACAAGGTACGCCTGAGCGACCACAGGGGCGCCAAGGTCGTGCTGTTCTTCTACCCGAAGGCGGACACCCCGGGGTGCACGACGCAGGCCTGCGGGCTGCGTGACGCCCTCCCCGAGCTCGGGTCGGCGGTCGTGCTGGGCATCAGCCCCGACCTGCCGGCCAAGCAGGCGACGTTCGACGAGAAGTTTGGGCTCGGGTACCCGCTGCTGTCCGACCCCGACCACGCCGTGGCCGACAAGTACGGCGTCTGGGGTGAGAAGCGCATGTACGGGCGCACCTACGAGGGGATCATCCGGTCGGCCTTCCTCGTCGACGAGAAGGGCAAGGTGGCGGAGGCCTGGTACAAGATCTCGCCCAAGGACACGGCCACGTTCGTCCGCCGAGCCCTGGACCGGTCGTGACCGCACCCACCGAGTGGCTGCCCCACCGCCCTCCGTTCCTGCTGGTCGACGAGATCGACGCCCTCGAGCCCGGCCGCTCCGCCCGCGGCGTGTGGCGGCTCACCGGCGACGAACCGTTCTTCGCCGGCCACTTCCCCGGCCGCCCCACCTTGCCCGGCGTGTTGATGGTGGAGGCGCTGGCCCAGGTGGGGGCGTGTGCCGTGCTGGCCGACGACCGCTTCGCCGGCAAGCTGCCGCTCTTCGGGGGGATCGACGACGCCCGCTTCCGGCGCCAGGTCGAACCGGGCGACTCCCTCGTCCTGGAGGTCGAGCTCGGCCGGCTCTCGGCTCGGGCGGGCAAGGGCACCGGGCGCGCCTCGGTGAACGGCACGCTGGCCTGCCAGGTCGGCCTGCTGTTCGTGATCGTCCCCGACTGCTGACGTCATCGGCGGGGGCCAGCCAGGGCGCGGCTCCGTTCGACGCCAGGGTGGCCCCGGGCGCGGTCGACGGGTCAGTCGTCGGTCACCGGAGCCAGCACCAGGCAGCCGTTGTGGCCGCCAAAGCCGAAGCTGTTCGACAGGGTGGGCCCCGGCTCCCAGGGGCGGGGCGGGCCCTGGACGATGTCGATGGTCACCTCCGGGTCGGGGTGCTCGAGGCCGGCGGTGGGAGGGATGAGCCGGCGGTCGATCGACAGCAGCACTGCCACCGCCTCGAGGGCTCCTGCCGCTCCGAGGGCGTGTCCGGTCACTCCCTTGGTGGAGGTGACCGGCGGCCCGGGGACCCCGAACACCTTGGCGATCGCCGCCGCCTCGGCGGCATCGTTGAGGGGCGTGGCCGTACCGTGCCCGTTGATCTGGCGGATGTCGGCCGCCGCCACCTCGGCGTCGGCCAGCGCCAGCTCCATGCACCGAACGGCTCCGCCGCCATCGGGCTCGGGGGCGGTGATGTGGTAGGCGTCGGCGGTGCTGGCCGCTCCCAGGACCTCCCCGTAGATGCGGGCCCCCCGGGCTCGGGCGGCGTCGAGCGCCTCCAGCACCAGCACGGCGCCCCCCTCGGCGATGACGAAGCCGTCACGGCGGGCGTCGAAGGGGCGGGAGATGCCGGAGGTCGACAGGGCGGTCATGTTGGTGAACCCGGCGATGCCGGTGGGCGTAAGGGCGGCCTCGGACCCTCCGGTGAGGACGGCGTCGAGCGCCCCCGACGCCACCAGCCGGGCGGCGTTGCCGATGGCGTGGGTACCGGCAGCGCACGCCGTGACCGGTGTCTCGCACGGGCCGCGCCACCCGAACCGCATGGAGACGCTGGCCGCCCCCCGGTTGGCCATCATCATCGGCACGAGGAACGGCGACACCCGGTCGGGGCCCTTGGTGTGGCAGATGACGATCTGCTGCTCAAGGGTTTCCAGGCCGCCGACCCCGCTGCCGATGATCACCCCACTGCGGTCGGGGTCGGCGCCGACGGGCCCGGCGTCGTCGAGGGCCATGGCCGCGGCGGCGACGGCGAACTGGGCGAAGCGGTCGATGCGCCGGGCCTCCTTCGTGGTGAACCACGTCCCCGGGTCGAAGTCGTCGATCCGTCGCGGCCCTGAAGGCGGGGCGGTGAGCAGGCCGTCCCAGAAGGCGTCGGCGCCCATGCCGCACGAGGCGACGACGCCGAGACCGGTCACGGCGACACGCCGGCCCCTCATGAGGGGTCCCGGCAGACGAGCAAGGAGAGCATCGGCGACAGCACCGGGTTCATGCCAGCTTCGACTCGACCATCTTGAACGCCTGGCCCACGGTGGCGATGCCCTCGAGGTCTTCCTCGGGCACCTCGATGTCGAAGGCCTCCTCCAGCGCCATGACCAGCTCGACCAGGTCGAGGCTGTCGGCGTCGAGGTCGTCGGCGAAGCTGGCGTCCATGGTCACCTGATCGGGCGACACCTGGAGCACCTCCACGGTGCACTCTCGGAACGTCTCGAAGTGGTCATCGGCCATGAGGCTCTCCTTGGCTCGGCATTGACGATCGTAGCGACGGTGGTCAGTGACCCATCCCGAGGCCGCCGTCGACGGGGAGCACCGCGCCGGTGACGTAGGACGCCTCGGGGGAGGCCAGGAAGCTGATGGTGGCCGCCACCTCGGCGGGAGCGGCGAAGCGTCCCAGTGGCACGGCGGCGAGCAGCTCGGCTTGGCGGGCGTCGCTGAGCACGGCGGTCATGTCGGTCTCGACCGGGCCCGGGCTCACCACGTTGACGGTGATGCCCCGCGACCCCAGCTCCCGGGCGAGCGACCGGGCCAACCCGACCAGGCCGGCCTTGGAGGCGGCGTAGTTGACCTGCCCGGCAGCACCGGTCAGCGCCACCACCGACGAGACGAAGATCATCCGACCCCGACGCGCCCGCAGCATGGCGCCCGTTGCTCGCCGGGCCACCCGGTAGGCACCGACCAGGTTGGTGTCGACGACCTCGGTGAAGGCCTCCTCGCTCATGCGCATGAGCAGCCCATCGCGGGTCATGCCGGCGTTGGACACGAGCACCTCGACCGGGCCCCAGCGCTGTTCGATCTCGGTGAAGGCGGCGTCGACCTCCTTGGAGGAGGTGACGTCGCAGCGCACGCTGAAGAAGCGGTCGTCCTCGAAGGGCTTCGAGCGGTAGGTGACCGCCACCCGGTCGCCGAGGCTGGCGAAGCGGCGAGCGCAGGCGAGGCCGATGCCTCGGTTGCCCCCGGTGACGAGGACGACCCGCCCGTCCCCGGCTCCTTCGGGGGCGGCAGGGTCGGTCACGGACCCCATCGTAGGACGGCACTGGCCCACGACATCCCGGCGCCGAAGCCGACCAGCAGCACGACGTCCCCCTTGGCCAGCATGCCCGACTGGGCGGCGTCGCCGAGGGCCAGGGGGATCGAGGCCGCCGAGGTGTTGCCGGTGCGGTCGAGGACCATCGCGGTGCGCTCCATGGGTATGCCCAGACGCTCGCAGGCGGCGGTGATGATGCGGGTGTTGGCCTGATGGGGCACGAGGAGGTCGACGTCGGCGAGGGTGAGGCCGGCTCGGGCCATGGCCGCTTCCGCCGAGTCGACCATCACGCGCACCGCCCGCCGGAACACCTCCTTGCCCTCCATGCGGATGTAGCCCCCCACGTCGGCCTGCAGAAGGTGACGCAGGCTCCCGTCGGACCCGAGGTCCCACCCGAGCAGCTGGCCTGGACCCTCGACGGCGTCGAGGACCACTGCCCCGGCACCATCGCCGAACAACACTGCGGTGCTGCGGTCGCCCTGGTCGGTGATGCGGCTCATCACGTCGGCACCCACGACCAGCACCCGCCGGGCGCCCACACCGGCCGTGCCCGCGCCCGCCACCAGGGCGTAGACGAAGCCCGAGCAGGCGGCATTGACGTCGAAGGCACCGCAGCTCAAGCCGAGGGCATCCTGCACGGCCGAAGCGGTGGCGGGGATCTGCTGGTCGGGTGTGGAGGTCGCCAGCACCAGCAGCTCGACCGACCCCGGGCTGGCGTCGGCGGCGATGAGGGCCTGGCGGGCAGCGGCGGCGGCCAGCTGCCCGGTGGTACCGCCGATGCGCCGCTCCCGGATGCCGGTGCGCTCGGTGATCCAGCGGTCGCTGGTGTCCAGACGGGCTTCGAGGTCGGCGTTGGTGACGGCGGTGTCGGGCAGGGCGACGCCCCAGCCGACCACCGCAACCCCCGACGTCCGGCCCAGGTGCGACCCGCCGGCTCCGCTGCGCTCGCTCACGCGGTCCGCAGCCAAGCGATCGGTTGGCTGGGCAGCAGTTGTTCGCCGTCTTGGGCGATGATCCCCATGACGACCCCGGCAAAGCGCGACCGGATCTCCTCGTCGCCGACCTTGCCCAGCACCTCGCCCACCTCGACCCGGCTGCCGGCGAGGTTCTCCCGCCAGCGCTCCGACGGCTGGAAGACGCCCGCCGCCGGGCTCACCACCAGGCGCTCGGCCATGTGCAGGTGCTCACCCTCGGGCGAGGTCGGCGGGTGAGGGTGCACGGGGGGAAGGGCGGCGGCGAACACATCAACCTCCTCGGGAGTGCCGATCGACGTCGCCACGGCTTGGGGCAGGGTGCGTCGGGCCAGCCCGCTGAGCACGCCGCCGGCGCCCACCTCCACGAACCTGGAGGCCCCGTCGTCGGCCAGGCGGGTGAGCGTCTGGCGCCAGAGCACGGGGCGACAGAGCTGGGTGAGCAGCAGCTCCGACCACTCGTCGGGCTCGTGGTGGGGGCAGGCATCGACGTTGGCGACCACGGAGATCCTCGGCGCCCGCAGGGTCGTCGCCTCCAGGGCCGCTGCCAGCGCCTCGCCAGCGGAGGCCATGAGGGGCGTGTGGAAGGCGCCGCTGACCGGGATGGGCAGGACTCGGCGGGCTCCGAGGTGGCGTGCGGCGGCGGCGGCAGCGTCGACCGCTTCTCGGGCGCCGGAGAGCACCACCTGCCCGGGCGCGTTGAGGTTGGCCACCCACACCTCGCCGCCGGCCTGCCGGCACGCCTGCTCGGCACCGTCGTCGTCGAGGCCGAGCACGGCGACCATGGTTCCCGGGTGGGCGGCCGCCGCCGCCTGCATGCCCTGGCCGCGGGCCTGCACCAGGCGCAGCCCGTCGGTGAACGACAGGCCGCCGGCGGCGGTCAGCGCCGTGTACTCGCCCAGGCTGTGCCCGGCGTAGGCGGCTGGAGCCACGCCTGCTCGGCGCAAGGCGTCGAGCACCATCAAGCTGGTGACGAAGGTCGCGAGCTGGGCGTTGGCGGTGGCGGTGAGCTCGTCGGCGCCAGCGTCGAGGAGCAGGTGAGCCAGATCGAGCTGCAGGATGTCCGACGCTTCGTCGACCACAGCCCACGAGTCGTGGTCGATCCAGGGCCGACCCATGCCCGGACGCTGCGACCCCTGCCCTGGAAACGTGAACGCCAGCAACGATGCCCCTCTCGGCGGTTGGGAGGATCCGACCTCCGTCCTCACCGGAAGGTTTCACTTTCCCACTGACTGGGCTTTTCTTCCCGTTCACCCAAGGGCCTCACGCCTGGCCGCCAAGCCCCCGGGTCGCTCGACGGTAGCGTGAGTGGCGCCGCCCGGGTGATGGAATGGCAGACATGGTGGCCTCAAAAGCCACTGTCCGAAAGGGCGTGCGGGTTCGAATCCCGCCCCGGGCACCACCAGCCCGACCCCGCGGGTGCCCGAGTGGTCGCCCAACCCCGGCTTCGTAGCCGGAAGCCTCAACAGCTGGTGACGGCGCACACCTCGGCGACGGGGATGGCCAGGCCGATGGCCTCGGTGGCCTCGTCGCCGACCTTGAGCACGGCGACGCCGAGGACCCGGCCTCCGGCGTCGATGACCGGACCGCCGCTGTTGCCGGGGTTGAGCGGTGCGGAGATCTGGAGGTGGCTCGGCCGGAACGCCGAGACGACGCCCGTGACCACCGACTGCTCGAGGCCGAGCGGTGAACCGATGACGATCACCGGATCTCCCACCCGGGCTTCGACCTCGGCGATGGGGAGCGGTTGCAGCTCGTGGGCCACGGCGACCACGGCGAGGTCGCGCTGTTCGTCGACCACCACCACCTCGCCGTCGAGGCGCTGCTCCTCGCGCACCACCTCCACCCTGGTGCCGGGTCCGCGCCCTGCGCCGATGACGTGGAAGTTGGTCACCAGACGGGAGCGCCCCTCCTCGGTGCCCACGACCCATGCCGAGCCCCGGCCGATGGCGCCGACGATGGTGAACACCGACGCCCGGGCCTGCTCGGCGACGTCGGCCGGATCGGGAGGGCGCTGGTCCTCCAGCGCCGCGACCCGTTCGGCCAGCATGGCAGCCTCCTGCTCGGCGGTGCGCAGCTCGGCTTCCAGCTGGTCGGCTCGCCGCAGGGCCCGGTCGCTGCGCTGGAGCGACCAGCCCCCGACCGCCAGCGCCACCACGGCCAGCGACAGGGCCAGGATGAGCGCTCGAGCGCGCGCTGCCCGATGGCGGGCGCTGGGCGCGGGAGACGGGGCCACCGGCGCCGGGCGGGACCCGGCGCCGGGCCAGTCGGGGTCGAAGGGCAACGCCCCTGACGGGCTGGGCGGCGGTGTGCCGGGGCCGGGGGGCACCGACGGCGGCGGTGGAGGCCCGGCTGCCGGAGCTGGCCCCGCCGCCCCCGTCGCCGGTCGTGGCCCCCCGGACGGTGGTGCGTCGAGCTGCTCGCTCATGCCCGCAGGCCGGGGCTGGTGCGGGTGGGTCCGGGGAGACCGGCCAGGAACGGGTTCGTCGCCCGTTCCCTGCCGATGGTGGTGACCGGCCCGTGGCCGGGAAGGACCTCCACCTCGTCGGGCAGCGGCAGCACCTTGTCGACCATCGAGGCCATCAGGTGCTCGAACGACCCTCCGGGCAGGTCGGTGCGCCCGATGGATCGGGCGAAGAGGTGGTCACCGCTGAACAGCCGGGGCGCTTCGCCCTCGACGTCGAGGCGCAGGCACACCGAGCCGGGCGTGTGCCCAGGCGTGTGCAGGGCGGTGAAGGTCAGGCCGGCACCCGAGACCCGCTCGCCGTCGTCGAGGCCGGCCACCACCTCGGGGGGCGAGACGTCGAGGGCACCGAGATGCTGGGCCAGGACGCCCCCGGTGCCGCGCGGGTCGAGCAGCATGGCCAGGTCGTGGTCGTGGATGTGCACGGGTAGGCGTGGGTCGTGGCTCCGGACCACGGTGCTGATCCCTCCGACGTGGTCGACGTGGCCGTGCGTGGCCAGCACGGCCACGAGGCGAAGATCGAGGGCAGCCAGGCGATCGAGCAACGACGTCGGTTCGGGAGGTGCATCGACGAGGACGCAATCGCCACCGGGACCGCTGGGAGCGACGATCCAGGCATTGGTCCGGGCGAGCCACAGGGTCAGCCGCTCGACGAGCACCCACGGCAGGCTACCTCCGGCGTCGGTCACCCCACCGCGGTGACCCGGTGGCTCGCCGGTGCACGGGACCAGGGCCTGCGGTAGCGTCGGCCCGAGAGGCAGTAGGGCGGGGCGGTGGCGGAGAGCGGGGCCGGCGGCGTGGAGGGGTTGCGTGCAGCCACCCCTGGCGCCTTGGCCCTCGCTCGAACTGCCGACCCCCGCCAGGGCCGGGGCCCTCACCCGTGCTGGGGATCGGGGTCTCGGTGGTCGGCGACGAAACGCTGCAGGGCGTCGACGTCGAGCCCCTGGCAGGTGCGCTTGGCCAGCCAGGCGGTGGCGACGACCGGCGCCGGCAACGCCGGGTTCGGGGCCACGAGGACCTTTTCACCGGCGAGCGCCTCGAGGGCGGCCACCGAGGCGGGGTCGAGGTCTCGATGCTGGATCACCACCCCCCCTTGTTCGAGGACCTGCACCTGGGTGGGCCGGTCCAGCGGCGTGCGTCGGGCCCCAGACGGCGCCGGGCCACTGAGGTGGGGACCGGAGGTCGGAGGGTCGCTCAGGTAGCTGGGCTCCGGTGCGCCCGGGAGGAGATGGAGCGAGGAGCTGGCGTCGAGCACCTCGGTGACCTCGGGGGCGCACGGCGAGCGCGCCTCCAAGAAGGAGCTGCCGGCCCCGGGGCCGGCGTCGTCGTTCGCGCCGGCGTCGCGCTCGGCGGTGGTGCCGCAGCCGACGACGAGGGCGCCCAGCACCATCGCGGCCACGGCAGCGAGGGCCGGCGGCGGTCGCACCGCGACCATTGTGACGGTCAGGGCCGGCCGCGGGCGAACGCGTAGACTCCGGCGTCGTGAGCCGGTCCCTGCTCGAGAGGAAGCTTTCCTCAGCCACCAACCGCCTTCGTGAGCTCCGCGAGGAGCTGGCGGTGGCCGACGAGCAGCTGGCGGCCCTGATGGAGGCCGCCGACGACGCCCGCCTCCGGGCGCTCGTGTCGGAGACGCCCCTCGCCGGCCTCGACCATCAAGAGGCGCAACGCCACGCCGACGCCATGCAGCACCATCGTGCCGACTTGGTTCGGCGCATCGAGGAGCTCGAGCGTTCTCAGGACGAGTTGCTCGACCGCCTCGTGGCCCAGATCGACTGAGCCGGTCGGCGGCCGAGACACGGAGGAACACATGGCTGTGCGCGTCGTGATCGCCGAAGACGAGGCGATCATCCGCCTCGACCTGCGCGAGACGCTCGAGGAAGAGGGTTACGAGGTGGTGGCGGAGACCGGGCGGGGCGACGAGGCGGTCGCCCTGGTCAAGGAGCACGAACCCGACCTCGCCATCCTGGACATCAAGATGCCGGGCCTGGACGGGCTTTCGGCTGCCCGGGAGATCTCCGGCGAGCGCCGGGCGGCGGTGCTCATCCTCACCGCCTTCTCCCAGCGTGAGCTGGTGGAGCGTGCTCGCGACGCCGGCGCCCTGGCCTACCTGGTCAAGCCCTTCCAGCGCTCCGAGCTGGTGCCCGCGGTGGAGGTGGCGCTCGGGCGGTTCAAGGAGATGCGAGCGATGGAGGCCGAGATCCGGGGCCTCGAGGACCAGCTCGAGGTCCGCCGGGTGGTCGACCGGGCCAAAGGCATCCTCACCGACACTCACGGCCTGTCCGATGGCAACGCCTTCTCGTTCATCCAGCGCCAAGCCATGCTCGCCCGCTCCACCATGAAGGCGGCGGCGCAGCGCGTGATCGACGGCGACCTCACCCCCTGACCTTCTCTGCCTCAACCAATCAGGGAGTCGTCGTCGAGGAGCTGGGGAGGCCGAGTCAGCGGGTGGCGCCGGCGGAAGGGGCCCGGTGGGGCAGGGCCACCCCGGGAAGGACTCGCCGGTGACAGGACCCGCTGGGTCCCGCTCGGCGACAGGACCCGCCGCCGTACCATCGACCCGGTGGCCAAGCTGCTCCTGCTCGACGGCAACTCGCTGACCTACCGAGCCTTCTTCGCCCTGCCGACCGACATGGCCACCGCCTCGGGGCAGGTGACCAACGCCGTGTTCGGGTTCACCTCGATGCTGATCAACCTCCTGCGCGACCACCAGCCCGACGCCGTGGCCGTCGCCTTCGACCGCCCCGAGCCCACGTTCCGCCACGAGGTCGTCCCCAGCTACAAGGCCCAGCGAGAGGAGGCACCGGACATCCTCCGCCAGCAGCTCGGACTGGTGCGCCGGGTGCTCGAGACGCTCAGGATCCCGATGGTCGAGGCCGCCGGCTACGAGGCCGACGACGTCATCGCCACCCTGGCCACCCAGGCCCGGGACCGGGACGACGAGGTGATCATCGTGACCGGCGATCGCGACACCTACCAGCTGGTCGAGGACCCGCTCGTCAAGGTGCTCTACAACCGCCGCGGCGTCTCCGACTACGTCCTGTACGATGAGGCCGGGATCGCCCAGCGCACCGGTGTGCCGCCCGCGGCCTACCCCGAGTACGCGGCGCTGCGGGGTGACCCGTCCGACAACCTCCCCGGGGTGCCGGGGGTGGGGGAGAAGACGGCGGCCAAGCTCGTCGCCGCCCACGGCGATCTCGACGGCATCTTCGCCAACCTCGACGGCCTCACCCCGAAGCTGCGCCAGAGCCTGGCCGAGCACGAGGACCGCGTTCGCCAGAACGCCAAGGTCATGGTGCTGCTGCGCGACATCCCTCTCGATGTCGCCCCCGACGATCTGGCCCGGCGGCCGTTCGACCCGGCGGCGGTGCGCGAGCTGTTCAACTTCCTCGAGTTCCGCACCCTGGCCCAGCGTCTGGCGGAAGCCGGCGCCCACACCGGGCTGGTGGCCCCCGAGGAGGTGGCCACCCTCGAGTGCGGGGCCCGCACCCTGGTGTCGCCCGCCGAGGTGGTGGAGCTGTTCGAGCGGGCGGCCGAGACCGGCTCCTCGCTGGCCCTGGCCGGGGTGTACCGGGGCGGGCCGGGGCGCTCACCGCTCGACGGGATGGCGGTGGTCACCCAGGTCGACCCCGGCGAGGCGGCGTGGGTCCCCGAGGAGCTGCTCTCGAACGACGGGGTTCGCCGGGCACTGGCCCGGCTCTTGGGCGAGGACGGGCCGCCGCTCGTCACTCACGGGGCCAAGGCCCTGATGCGAGCGCTGAGCGGCCTGGGCGTGGAGGTCCGAAACCTCGACATCGACACCGAGGTGGCCGGGTACCTGCTCGACCCCGCCGATGCCACCTACGCCCTGGCCGAGCTGTTGGAGCGCTATGTCGGCCTGGCGCTGAACGAGACCGCCTCGCCGGCGGCGGAGGGACGCCTCGACCTCGACGGCGATGGCGCCGACCTGGCCACCGAGGCCGGCCGGTCGGCGGTGGCCGTGGCCCGGCTGGCCCCCGCCGTCGGCCAAGCGCTCTCCGACCAGGGACTGCGCCAGCTCTACGACACCGTCGAGCGGCCGCTGGTGCGGGTGCTGGCCCGGATGGAGGAGACCGGCGTCGCCGTCGACGTCGAGTACCTGCGCGACCTCAACGGGCGCCTCACCGCCGAAGTCGCCTCGCTCGAGCGGTCGATCCACGACGCCGCCGGCGGGGCGTTCCTGATCAACTCGACGCCACAGCTGCGGTCCGTGCTGTTCGAGCGGCTCGGCCTCGCTCCCACCAAGCGGACCAAGACCGGCTACTCCACCGATGCCGCGTCGCTCGAGAAACTGCGGGGCCAGCACCCCATCATCGAGCTGCTGCTGCGCTACCGCGAGGTCGAGAAGCTCCGGTCGACCTACGGGGAAGGCTTGATCGCCGAGGTCGCCCCCGACGGGCGTATCCACGCCACCTTCCACCAGACGGTGGCCCGCACCGGACGGCTGAGCTCCGACCGCCCCAACCTCCACAACATCCCGGTGCGGACCGAGGAGGGACGCCGCTTCCGCCGGGCCTTCGTCGCCGGCCCGGGCTGTTCCCTGGTCGTGGCCGACTACAACCAGATCGAGCTGCGGGTGATCGCCCACCTGGCCGAGGACCCAGGCCTGATCGAGGCGTTCGAGACCGGGCGCGACATCCACACCACCACCGCCGCTCGGGTGTTCGGCGTCGGCCCCGAGGCGGTGACGCCGGCTCAGCGGGCGAGAGCGAAGATGGTCTCCTACGGTCTGGCCTACGGGATGGAGTCCTTCGGCCTGGCTCAGCGACTGAGCATCCCGGTCCCCGAGGCCCAGTCCATCCTCGACGCCTACTTCGCCGCCTTCCCCAACGTGCGGGCCTACATGGAAGCCACGGTGGCCGAGGCCCGCCAGCGGGGCTACACCGAGACGCTGATGGGCCGGCGCCGCCCGATCCCGGAGCTGTCGTCGAGCAACTACCGCATCCGCCAGGCGGGCGAGCGCCAAGCGATGAACGCGGGCATCCAGGGCCTGGCCGCCGACATCTTCAAAGTCGCCCTGGTCGCCCTCGACCACCGGCTCGAGACCAGGGGCCTGCGCAGCCGCCTGGTGCTCCAGGTACACGACGAGGTCATCCTCGAGGTCCCTCCCGACGAGCACGACGAGGTCGCCCGCCTGGTGGTCGAGACCATGGCGGGAGCGTGCGAACTGTCGGTCCCGCTCGAGGTCAACCTGTCGGTTGGCACCAGCTGGGCCGAGGCCAAGGGGTGAGCCGGCTCCTCACCCCGCTCACGCTGCGGCTCCCTCGAACGTCCCGATGAGCGAGCTCCGGCGGCCCGGAGAGGGCAATCGGGGAGACGCCGGACCGAAGACGGGCTCGCCCTCCCCCTTGGTAGGCTGGCGGGTGGCCCGAGCGTACGCTCGGGCCAACGCCGGCCTGGTGCCCCGCAGCGGCCGAGGTCGGTGCTACCCATCCCGTCCACCGACAAAGGCCCACTCACATGTCCGAACAGACCAACGCCGACTCCGGCTCCACCACCACCCTCGAGCCTGCCACCGACGCCAATCTCGGGGAAGGCAGCTTCGACGCCGGTAGCGGTGAGTACACCCCTCGGCAGGTGGTGAGCGACGACCTGGGCGAGATGTCCTTCGACGACGCCATCGCCGGCACCATCGTCGAGTTCGAGGACGGCGACATCGTCACCGGCACCGTGGTGAAGGTCGACAAGGACGAGGTGCTGCTCGACATCGGTTTCAAATCCGAGGGCGTGATCCCCTCCCGAGAGCTGTCCATCCGCAACGACATCGACCCCGGGGAGATCGTGTCGGTGGGTGAGGTCATCGAGGCCCTGGTGCTCCAGAAGGAGGACAAGGAGGGCCGGCTGGTCCTGTCGAAGAAGCGGGCGCAGTACGAGCGGGCCTGGGGCGAGATCGAACGGGTGAAAGAGCGCGACGGGGTGGTCCGGGGCCCGGTCATCGAGGTGGTCAAGGGCGGCCTCATCCTCGACATCGGGCTGCGGGGGTTCCTGCCCGCCTCGCTGGTCGAGCTGCGCCGGGTGCGCGACCTCCAGCCCTACGTGGGGCGCACCATCGAGGCCAAGATCATCGAGCTCGACCGCAACCGCAACAACGTGGTGCTGTCTCGCCGGGCATGGCTGGAGGAGACCCAGAAGGAGCAGCGTGAGGAGTTCCTCGCCCACCTCAAGCCTGGCGAGGTGCGCAAGGGGACGGTGTCGTCCGTCGTCAACTTCGGCGCCTTCGTCGACCTCGGCGGCATGGACGGCCTGGTGCACGTCTCGGAGCTGTCGTGGAAGCACGTCGACCACCCCGGCTCGGTCGTGGCCGTCGGCGACGAGATCGAGGTCCAAGTGCTCGACGTCGATCTCGACAAGGAGCGCATCAGCCTCTCGCTCAAGGCGACGCAGCAGGACCCCTGGCAGGAGTTCGCCAGCAACCACCGCGTCGGCGAGCTGGTCTACGGCCGGGTCACCAAGCTGGTGCCCTTCGGAGCCTTCGTCCAGGTCGGGGAGGGCATCGAGGGCCTGGTGCACATCTCCGAGATGAGCGAGCAGCACGTTGACCTCCCCGAGCAGGTGGTCACCCCGGGCGAGGAGCTGTGGGTCAAGATCATCGACCTCGACCTCCAGCGCCGGCGCATCAGCCTGTCGATCAAGCAGGCGGCCGAGGGTGGCGTGGTGGCGGCCGAGTACCAGCAGCACTTCGGGGAGCACGCCTACGACGAGGCCGGCAACTACGTGGGCGCGCCCGAGGTGGTCGACGCCGAGCAGGCCTGGGCCGAGTACTACGCCGAGTACGGAGACGCCGCCGCCCCGGGGGGCGACGCCGGCGGCGACGACCAAGCCGGGGAGCAACCGACCGGCTAGGGCCGAGCACCGCTCTTTCGGAAAAACGTCGAGGCGGGCCCGATTCGGGCCCGCCTCGTCTGGTCTGGGGAGAAGGAGGGGTCAGGCTCCGGCGGTGGAGATCTTGTCGTTGACCCGGTCGAACATGTTGGAGATGCCCACGCCGAGCAGGCCGAGGATGACGATGGACGCCACGGCGATGAGGGCGACGAGCAGGGCGTACTCCACCAGGGCCGCACCCTTCTCGTCGGAGGTGAAGCGGGCCTGGAGGTAGCTCGTGAGGAACTTGAGCTGGGTCAACATGGTGATCTCCCTTGGGGGTCGTGGCCCCGTTCCGGGGCTCCGTTGCTAGAAGAAGGATCGGCGGCCCCGCCGACGGGCTGGATAGGCCGAACGGCCCTATCTGGCGCTGCCGGGGCGGCCGACTTCAGGTCAGGCGGACGATCCCCATACGCACCGCCCGCAGCACCGCCTGGGTCCGGTCGCGGGCGTCGAGCTTGTGGTAGATCGAGGCCAGGTGGTTCTTCACCGTCTTCTGGCTGATGAACAGCCGCTCGGCCACCTCGGCGCTCGAGCAGCCGTCGGCGATGAGCTGGAGGACCTCCTCCTCCCGCTTCGACACCGGCTCTTCGAGCATGTCAGACCGGGTGCGGCGCACCTCCCGGAGCATGGAGACGGCGACGTCGCGCGAGACCGCGGTCTGGCCGGCGGCGACCTTGCGCACCAGGCCGGCGATCTCGTCGGTGGAGCAGTCCTTCACCAGGTAGCCGTCGGCGCCGGCCCGGATGGCCTGAGCCATGGTGGCGTCGTCGGCGTGCATGGTGAGCATGACCACGCGCACCTCGGGATGGGCCTGGCGGATGCGCCGGGTGGCCTCCACCCCGTCCAGCACGGGCATGGTCACGTCCATGAGCACCACGTCGGGCTGCAGCGACCCGGCGAGCTCGACCGCCTCGCCGCCGTCACTGGCCTCGCCCATCACCTCGAGGCCGAGGGCCTCCAGCGACCGGCGCAGGCCCTCCCGCAGGATGCGGTGGTCGTCGGCCAGGAGCAGGCGGATCACCGACGGGTCCCTCGGGCGTTCAGCGAGCAGCGGACGCGGCTCGTGCCGTCGGGGAGGACGTCGGCCTCGAAGCGGGCGCCGATCCGAGCCGCCTGGTCGGCCAGGGAGCGCACCCATCCGGCGTCTGCCAGGTCGTCGCCGGCGCCCTCCGCAGCGTCGGTGACGACCTCCAACTGGGCGTCGGCTCCGTCGCACGCCCACCACACCTCGATGGAGCACTCGCCCTGGCGCACCGCCTGGTTGACGGTCTCGGCGACCACTCGCCACAGCACCCGTTCCTGGGGGAGGGGAAGCCGCCGGCAGGTGCCGTAGTGGAAGACCGCCTTGGCGCCCCGCCGCTCGTTCACCCGGGCCAGCAGCGCCTCCACCGTCTCCTCGAAGCCCCGCGCCTCGGACACGTCGGTACGGAGATGCGACAGGGTGTCGCGGATCTCGGCGATCACCGTTCGCAGGTCGCGCCCGAGGCCCTCCAGGCCCGAGCGGAGCTCGTCGTCGCGGCGGTGACGGACGAGCAGGTCGATCTCGAAGGCCATGCACGCCAGTGACTGGCCGACCCGGTCGTGCAGCTGGCCAGCGATGCGGCTCCGCTCCTCGTCGGCGCTGGCCCGGCGCAGTTGGGCGAACCGCCGGGCGTTGTCGATGGCCAGGGCGGCGCCCTCGACGAAGCCGTCGAGCACCTCGGCGTCGCGAGCAGAGAACCACCGAGGTCGCTCGTGCTCCACGGCCACGATGGCCACGAGGTCACCCCGCGCCCGCAACGGCGCGTACAGCCCCGACCGGGAGCCGGCGACCATGCCCCCGTCGGCAGCGCCGAGATCGACTCGGCGAGTCAGCAGCGGGGTGTGGACGGTCTCGGTGATGCAGGCCGGGAGGGCGTCGCTGGGGAGGTGGAACGGAAGTCGCACACCCTGCTGGCGGGCGACGGTCCAGCCGTCGCCGGTGTCGTCAGGGAGGAGCAGGGCCACGGCGGTCAGGTCGAAGAACGCCCGCAACCGGGCCACGACGGAGTCGAGGGCTTCGTCGAGGTCGAGGGACGCGGGCAGGGCCTGGGCCACGTCGTGGAGCGAGTGCAACAGGGCGTTGGCCTCGGCGAGGCGCTCGAGCCGGTCGAGGTCACGCCCGTGGCGCTCGGCCGCCTCGACCGAGAACCGACGGGCGTAACCGGCGATGGCGGCGACCAGGAGCAGCTCCACCGCCCACTGGGCGCTGAGGGCCAGCGCCGGGGCGGCCTGCGTGGCGGTCGTGAGGTGGTACGGGACCGCGACCAGCGCGGCCGAGGCCAGGGCCACGCGCACGGCGGCGGCGTAGCCACGGGCGAAGCCCACGGCGACCACGGCGGTGAGGAGGGAAAGGGCGAAGGGAGAGTTCCACAACCCGGTGGGCACGACCACCGCCACGTGCACCAGGGCCTCCACGCCGATGGGCACCTGGCCGGTGCCGGCACCGAGGGGGAGCGGCCGACGGGTGCGCCAGGCGGCGTAGCCGACCAGCGCCACCGACCCGGCGACGGTGGCGGCGTCGAGCCGGCCACGGCTGGCGGCCAGGACCAACCCGACGGCCACCGCACCCCACCGCAGCGAGGTGATCGGTGGCCGGAACGGGTTCATCAGCGCCGAGCGACGGTCGGTTCAGAGGGCCCGGGCGATGCCGGGGACCGCCGGGCCGAGGACCACCACCATGATCGCCGGGAAGATGAACAGCGTCAGGGGGAACAGGATCTTCACCGGCAGCTTGGCCGCCCGCTCGCGGGCCCACTGCCGGCGCTTGGCCCGCATCTCGACCGCCTGGGTGCGCAACACCCGGCCGATGGGCATGCCCAGCGCGTCGGCCTGGGTGAGCACCAGCACGAAGTTCGACAGCTCCGCCACCTCGGTGCGGCGCTTGAGGTTGTGGAAGGCGTCGCGTCGGGGCAGGCCGAGCTCCATCTCCTTGAGCGTGCGGGCCAGCTCCTCGGCGAGGGGTGAGGTGAAGTGCCGGCAGACCGTCTGCATGGCTCCCTCCAGGCCCTGGCCGGCCTCCACCGAGATGGCCATCAGATCGATGGTGTCGGCCAGATCGTTGCGGATGGCCTCGGTGCGGTCGGCCACCCTGCGCTTGAGCCACGCCTGGGGGGCCAGCACGCCCACGAGCGGCAGCGCCACCAGGGCCAGGACCCCGACGCGCGGGCTCGGCGAGGCGAGCACGGCGTAGAACAGGGCGAGGGCGGCACCGATGCCCCCGCCCAGCACCTCGAGCGCCACCAGCTCCTCGGCCCGGACCGACGACGCCACGCCGGCGAGCACCAGCTGGCGGTGGACGTTGGCCACGTGGTTCTTCGGGGTCAGCCCGGCGATGCGACGCAACCAGCGGGTCCCGAGCGGACGGACGATGCGGCCCAGGAAGGGCTCGGCCAGCACCTGGTCGTAGACGTCGCCGCGCTCTTCGACGTTGTCGAGGCTCTGCAGGTAGCCGGCGGCGTCGCCGGCAAGGGCCATCCGCTGGCGCACGCCGGTGAGCACCAACAGGCCCCCGAAGGCGACGATGGCGATGGCGACGATGACACCCACGATCTCCATGAGATTCTCCTGACGACGGTCGTTGTTGGCTGGGCCGGCTAGAGCTCGATCCGCACCATGCGGCGGATGATGAAAAAGCCGGTGAGGATGGATGCCGCGGTCAGGCCGAGCACGAACAGGCCCCATCCCTGGTACAGCGGCCGGAGGTAGTCCGGGTTGGTCACCTGTACGCCGAGGAGGATCACCACCGGCAGGGCGCCGAGCACGTAGGACGAGATCCGGCCCTCGGCGGTGAGCACGTTCACTTCCCGGCGGATGTCCTCGCGGGCCCGCATGAAGTCGGCGAGGGTGTGGAGCAGGTCGGCCAGCTTGCCGCCCACCTGCTGCTGGATGCGGATGGCCTGCACCACCCATACCAGGTCCTTGATGTCGAGGCGATGGGCCATCCGCTCGAGGGCATCGACCACGCTGCCTCCGAGGCGGGTCTCGGCGACCACCCGCTGGAACTCCTCGGAGAGAGGCGGCGGCGACTCGTCGCACATCATCTGGACCGACCGCAGGAAGGTGTGGCCGGCCGACAGGGACGAGGCGATCACCGACAGGGCTTCGGGGAGCTGACCCTCGAACGCCTTGCGCCGCTGCTCGATGCGGCGGGCCACGTAGGCCCGGATGGCGAACGGTACGGCCAGGGCGCCGACGGCGCCGAGGATCCACGCCTCGGTGATCGCCGCCAGCACCAGGCCCACGGTGAGGGCGGCGCACGCGGTGATGACCACGAGCTCTCCCGCTCGGATCGGCAGACGGGCTCGCTCGAGCTGGGTCTGCATCGACCCCCGGGCGTCGAACTGGTCGACCATCCGCGACGCCAGTTCGATGGTGTCGCTGACCAGCGGGCTGTGGGTCTCGCTCACCGGCTCGACGGCGACGTCACGCTCGCCGTAGGGCAGATCGAGGATGTCGGCCAGCGACTCGGTCCGGGCCCGGGCCCGGGACAGCACCCCCACCCCCACCATGGCGAACCCCAATCCCACCAGACAAGCGGCAAGTACTTCGGTTCCGGTCATCGCTCTTCTCTTTTCGCTAGCGAGGGGTGGCAACCAGGGAGCTGGCAGCCAGCGTGGAGCTCGGAAGGGTGGCGCCCAGGGAGGGGCCCACGGGCGCCGCTGGCGTCCCCTGGGAGGGGTCCCGCTCGGCGACAGGACCCGTCCGAGTGGGAGTGACGGCCGGCAGGCAGGATGGTCGGCGGGTTCCCCGAGCGTTCACCGCGCCCTCTCCGGCTCGGCCAGCTCCCTGGCGCTCGGGACCCGGCCGCGCCGGCCGTGCCGCTCGGTGACGGGCGCGGGGGCGACCGGTGGCCGGAAGACCTTGGCCGGCAGCTCGATGTCCTGCTCCGCCAACCGGTCGGCCAGCTTCGGGCGCAGTCCGGTGGGCACCAGCTCCCCCGCCGGCCGTCCGCCCTCGGCAGCAGGCAGGGTCCGGTAGCGGAACAGGTCCTGGAGGAGGATCACGTCGCCCTCGAGGCCTTGAACCTCGGTGACCGCGGTGACCACCCGTCGCCCGTCAGGCATGCGGTCGACCTGCATGATCAGGTGGAGGGCGGACACGATCTGCTCGCGAATGGCCCGCACCGGCAGGTCGTAGCCGGCCATCAGCACCATGGTCTCCAGCCGGGACAAGGCGTCGCGGGGGCTGTTGGCGTGAACGGTGGTCATCGACCCCTCGTGGCCGGTGTTCATCGCCTGGAGCATGTCGAGGGCCTCGGCGCCGCGGACCTCCCCCACGATGATGCGATCGGGCCGCATGCGGAGGCTGTTCTTGACCAGGTCGCGGATGCGCACCTCGCCCTGGCCCTCGGCGTTGGGGGGACGGGCCTCGAGGTTCACCACGTGGGGCTGTTGGAGCTGGAGCTCGGCGGAGTCCTCGATGGTGATGATGCGCTCACCGTCGGGGATGAACGAGCTCAACACGTTCAGGTTGGTCGTCTTGCCGGTGCCGGTGCCACCGCTCACCAACAGGTTGAGCTTTCCCCGCACGCAGGCCTCGAGGACCAGGCCGAGGTCCATGGTCCAGGTGCCGAAGTTGACCAGGTCCTTGGCCTGGAAGGGGTCGACGGCGAACTTGCGGATGGTGAGCACCGAGCCGTGGATGGCGAGCGGCGGCATGATGGCGTTGACCCGGGACCCGTCGGGCAGCCGGGCGTCGACCATGGGGGAGCTCTCGTCGATGCGCCGGCCCACGGCGGACACGATCTTCTCGATCACCTGGCGGTACTGCACGTCATCGGTGAAGGAGCTGTCGGTCGGGGTGATGCGGCCCTCGCGCTCGACCCAGATGTCGTCGAAGGCGTTGCACATGATCTCGGTGACCATGGTGTCCTGGAGGAGCGGGTCGAGCGGGCCGTAGCCCAGGGCGTCTTGGATCAGCTCCCGGACGAACTTGCGCCGTTCCATCGGGGAGACCTTCACGTCCTCCCGCTGGAGGATGCGGTCGAGGGCGAGCTTGACCTCGTGGGCCAGGGACTCCCCCGAGAGGGTCGCCATCCGGGGGGCGATGTCCTCTCGTACGAGCTCGAGCACCTTGCGCTTGTTGGCGTCCCAGCTCTGCCCGCCGCGGCGAGGACGGACCTGGTTGGGGCGTCGCCGGTGGGGCGACGTCACCTCCGCCTTCGCCGACCGGCGCTCCTCCTCCTCGAGGATGGCCAGCTTCTCTGACAGCTTCATGGCGGGTCTCCTAGGAGATCGAGGGTTGGGGACGGTGGAACAGGCGCTGGAAGAGGCGCTGGCCGTGGCTGGGAGGAGCGGGCAGGGCGATGCGCGAGCGGGCCTCGGCGGGCAGCAGCGTGGCCATGGTCGGCACCATGCTGCGACTGACCTCAGCGCCGGGTGACGACGCCAGCACGGGCATGCCGAGGTTGATCGAGCGGCTCACCTCCTTGGCGTAGGGGAGCACGGCCTCGAAGCCCTGGGGGAAGAGCTTTTCCACCTGGCCCACCTCGATGCCGACGTCGGATTCGGCCTTGTTCAGCACCAGGCGGATGTTGTCGGTCGGGACCTTCAGCTTCTCCAGGGTGTTGAGGAACACGCCGAGGTTGCGCACGCTCGGCAGGTCGAGGGTGGCCATGACGAACAGGCGCTCCGAGCTCTCGAAGGCGGCGAGCACGATCTCGGTCAGCGCCGAGGGCGTGTCGACCACGACGTAGTCGAAGTGCTTGCGGGCGGCGTCGATCACCTTGGTCACGTCGGGGGGGCTGACCCGATCGGCCTCCGAGGGGTCCTTGGGGGCGGCGAGGACCTGGACCCCGGTCTCGTGGCCGACCAGGTACTCCTCGAAGTGGTCGGCCAGATCGGCGGCGTCGTCGTCCTCGCGTTGCAGGGCGTCGTAGATGGTGTAGCGGGGCTTGAGGCGCAACGCGGTCGAGACCTCGCCGAACTGCAGGTCGAGGTCGACCACGCACACCCGCTTCCCCGAGTGGTGGGCGAGGAAGTACGCCAGGTTGGTGGCCATGAAGGTCTTGCCGCACCCACCGGTCGCCGAGGCCACGGTGAAGACCTGCCCCAGGGCTCGGGGCTGCGCCACGAGCGAGGGCCACTCCGGTGCCGGGGCGGCCAGGGTGACCGGGACGGCGGCCCGCAGCGAGGCGGACACCTCGATGGCCCGCTCCAGGCTCTCCCTCAGCTGCTTGTGGTGCACGGGGAGCTGGAGCAGGTCGAGGGCACCGGTGCGCACCAGGTCGCGGAGGTGGGCGTGGGGGCGGTGGCTGAAGGCCAGCACGATCGACATGCCGGGCAGGTCGTCGTGGATCACCTGCAGTCGGGCCAGCCCCGCCTGGTCTCCCAGGCTGGGGCCGGCCACGAGCACGTCGAACGGCTCGCCGTCGCAAAGGAGCTCGCCGACCTGGTCGATGCGATCGCAGCTCACCACCTCGGGTCGGGGCCGCAGCTCCTCGGCCACCTCGCCGACTTGCCCGAGCAGCTCGAAGGAGCGGTCGAGGATGAGGATCCGTGGGTTGCGCATGGTGTCCTCAGACCTGGTCGGCGACGGGCGAGCACTGGCCGGGGCCGTTGGTGAACACCGGCGGGGCACCTTCGCCGGCGAGGGCGAGGTAGAGGCTCTCGTTGCTGCTGAGGAAGATCACTCGCTCTGCCTCGACCGGGTCGAGCGCCAGCAGGTAGGTGATGGCGTTGCCGGTCACCCGCTCCTGCTGCTGGTCGGACACCGCCCGACGGGGCGCCACCTCGGCGGAGATGTCGAGCACCTCCACGTTGGAGAGGAAGAGGTTGACCCGGGGGTTGCAGGGCGGGTTGGCCTTGCTGTTGGGGTCGGCCACGCCGTTGCGCACGACCGAGTACATGTTGATGCGATCGCCGGCGCCGACGTAGCCGGCCACGCCGGGCACGAAGTCAAGCTGGACGGCGACGCCCTGCTTGCCCTCGGGGATGGCCACGCTCGCCCCCCTGATCTGCGAGGGCCGCAGCGACGAGGTGGTCAGCTGGGCACCCTTGCTGATGTCGGTGGCCACGGTCTGGCCGGCCAGCGCGGCGGTGGAGGTGACGGCTCCAGGAGCGATCTGGCCGGGCTGGAAGTTCTTGGCCTCGACCAGTCCCTGGGCCACGACCTCGTCACCGGTGGTCCCGGCCGGGATGGGGCCCTTGGCCACCAGCACCTGGGTCGCTTCTCCAGCGGCACCGGCCCGGACCGTCGCGCCGTCGTCGCGCACCAGCAGGAGGACGATCGCCGCCCCGAGGGCGAAGAAGGCGATCCCGAGGACCACCAGGACGTTGCTGCGCTTTGCCATTGGATCTCCTTCGATCTCCGGTTTGCCAGCGGCGCGGCCCAGCTGGGCCGACCTGCGCCCTTGTCTTCGTCCGCTCCAGGGCTCGACTTGAGGGCAACGATGACGACGGTTTGTGTAGGTTCCGAGCCGGTGAGGACGGTGGGGCTCACCGGAGCCATCGGGTCGGGGAAGTCGACCGTCGCCCGGCTGCTGGCGGAACGAGGTGCGGTCGTGCTCGACGCCGATGCCGTCACCCGGGACCTGCAGCGACCGGGCCAGCCCGTCCACCGCCGCATCGTCCAGCGCTTCGGGCCCGAGGTCGTTGGCCCCGGCGGCGCGCTCGACCGGCCCGCCCTGGCCGGGATCGTCTTCTCTGACGGCGCCGCCCTGGCCGACCTCGAGGCCCTGGTCCACCCCGAGGTGCACGCGGTGATGGACGAGCGGCTGGCGGCGCTCGCCGGCACGGAGGCGGTCGTGGTGCTCGACGTGCCGCTGCTGCTCGAGTCGGGCGACTACGAAGTGGGCGGGGTCGTGGTCGTCGACTGCCCGACGGAGGTGGTGATGCGGCGCCTGGTCGAGCGGGGGATGGCCGAGGCCGACGCTCGCGCCCGGCTGGCGCGCCAGGTCTCGCGGGAGGAGCGGCTGGCCCGATCGGACGTCGTGATCGACAACTCGGGGGCGCTCGATGCCCTGGGCCCTCAGGTCGCCGGCGCCTGGACCTGGATCCAGTCACTGCCCGAGCGCTGAGCCGGCCGCGCGCTGTT
>JADDQY010000113.1:2033-8982 GCA_016781135.1 Actinomycetota bacterium | reverse complement strand
CGGCACTCCGTCTGATATCGGGTGCGCAGGAAGTGCCGAAGTCGTGCGGGGCGATGGGAGAGAAGGTAGGGCGTCGCCGGCGGGGCTGCTCGTGCCTACGCTTCGATGTGTGAACATGACGGACGCCGCCGTTGAGGTGCTCCGAAGTCGCGGGGGCGGCCGCCCGATGCACTACCGCGACATCACACGGGTCGCCATCGAGGAAGGGCTGATCGCGCCACGCGGCTTGACCCCTGAGGCGTCAGTAGTTTCGGCGATCACGACGGACATCCCGCGCCGTGAGAGTGCCGGCGAAGCGCCGCTCTTCGTGTCCTACGGGCGAGGGTTCTATGGGCTCGCTCCGGACCGCGCTGGATCGGAGATCGAGGAGGCAATCCGACGAAGCAATCATGATGTACGCGAGCGGCTTCGGGCCGAGCTCTTCGAGATGGAACCGCAAGCCTTCGAAAGCCTAGTCGGTCGCCTGCTGACGGAGCCTGGATTTGTCGACGTCGAGGTGACCAACTATTCCCGCGACGGTGGAGTTGATGTCCGAGGGACCCTTGCTGTTGGCGGAGTTACGAACGTTAAGACTGCCATCCAGGTCAAGAGATGGGTGAAGAACGTCACCGGAAAGACGGTCCGCGAACTTCGGGGCGGGCTGAGCCCACACGAGCGAGGCCTCATCATTACTACGGCAGGGTTCACGAGGGATGCACAGGCGGAGGCACAGGCGGCTGAGAGAGCCCCAATCGCACTGGTTGACGGCGGCAAACTGGTGTCCTCTTCTCGTCGAGCACGCCATCGGCGTGGTGCGCACCGAAGCCCGCATCCTGCGCCTCGATCCTGGTGCACTGCTGGGGCCTGGAGAGGACGGAGCGGCAGCTCCGGAGCCCGGACTCGAAGATGAGGGCGAGGTCACCGACGCAGCCATTGCGATGCCAACCGGAACGCGTGCACTCAAACGTAAGAGGTCCTCCCGACATGCGTCAGGAAAGAACCTTTCCCTCTGGCCGCTACCGGGGGGTCGGGGCAAGTTCGTCCAAACAATTTGGATGTTGTCACGAGCAGCCGCCGACACCGGCCGCGAAGACCTTGCGGCGCAGATCGCATTCCTACTTCTACGCGCCGCATGGGAGACCGGTACCGGACCCGCCCAGGCGGCTGAGCGCGACGTCGCTCACCGGCTTTTCCGTACACACGCGGCGGAGTTCTGGGATTTCGTGCGGGACGCCGACGCCGTCGACCTGACGACGCGGTCCCGGTCGGGACTCGACTCGTTCATCACACACCCGGTGAAGGCCGCACGCCTGTGCGAACAGCTGTCCCTGCTGGCGCTGTTCGAGTACGAGCACAGTGATACTGCACTCGCCCAGGAAGTCGCCGCGTACATCGGAGCGTTCGGCGACCGATCACCGGCCGTCGCGCACGTCGTCTCTGACGACTGGGCCTTTTCGGTCCTGTCCACAACCGCAGTTCTCATGCGAAGCGGCCGCATCGACGCGGCTCGACGCGTCTTGCGTGACGCAGCCGTGTGGACACTCGACTGGATCGAGCACGGAAGCGGGTTCGCGCGCGCGGGGGATCCAGCGCCCGTGGCCGTCAGGCAACTGCTGGGATCTGCGTATGCGACTCTCCGCGTGGCGACGGACCCGTCGTCGTACACGCTCAGCGTTGTGCTCGACCTCGCTTACGTCTTCGGGTTCCACGACCTGTACCAGGACCTCGTCAATGACATCGACGCGGTCGGGGCGATGGCTACTCTCGTCTTCGAGCGAGGACTCGACGACGCCGAGCTGCTCGCCCGCGTGCACTACTCGCCCGACGACGATCCTCCTGCTGAACACCACATGGCTCCAACGGACGGCTCGCCAGCGGGTGCTGCGGGCGCTTGGTTCGACTGTCTCGCGCGCTGGGCGACACTGAGGGACAGGCACATTCCCTCGGTCGTCCGCGCGATTGGTGACGCCACCGGGTCGGCCGCCTGAACTCATGTTCCGCGCCGGCGGCCAGCGCGAGTACGGCGTCGGTCGGTGAGAATGAGCGGCGCGCTTACCTCAACCCGGTGCCGTAGTCGTTGCCGCTAACTACTTCCCCCTGAAGAAGTAGGTCCGGTGGCCCTGCTGGCACGGTCTCGGCAGTGTCCGCGGCCGGTCGTGCTGACGAATGGACGCGGCAAAGCTGAGGGTCTGGAACGGACGCCCTCGGTTGTCGCCGGTCGTCAGGGGCGGAGGGCGGCGATCTTGATCGCGTTGTGGGCCAGGACGCCCCAGCCACACCAGATCCGAGCACCTTCGAGCTCGCGGATTCGGGCTCGTCCCCATCCGTGCTGGCGCTTGAGGGCGGCGATGCGCCCCTCGGCGCCGGTGCGCCACTTGATCAGCTCGACGAAGTCGTCCCCGGCTTCGACCCTTCGTCGAGCTGCCCCGGGCTGGCCCTTGCGCAGAATGGCGACGGTCTTCACGCCGAGAGCCTGGAGCTCGGCGTCCACCGAGGCCTCGCCGTATCCCCGGTCGGCGGTGACGGCGTCGGGAATCGTGCCGGTGGCGGTGATGATCCGCTCGACGGCGGGAGCGAGGCGGGGTGCGTCGGGGGGCATGCCGGCTTGGAGCTCGTAGTCGATGACGATGCCGTCGCGGTTGTCGGTGACCTGGCCGGTGTAGCCGAACTGGGTGGGCGTGGCCAGGCTTCCCTTGCGGATGGGACGGGCGTCGCCGTCGTGCAGCGACACGCGCCGGGTCTTCGCCGGCGGGATCTCGCCGGCCAGGCGCAGACGGGTCTGGGCGATGAGCTGGCCCACCGCCTCGATGAGATGCGCAAGGTCGGCGAGCATCCGCCGAAGACGGCGCACCGGCCGATCAGCGAGGGCCAGGATGGCTCGGCGCCCGGCCAGGCCCGTCTCGTCCCAGCGGCCGGCGACATCTTCGGCGTTGAAGGCCGGCAGGGCAAGCACTCCGAGGCGGTTGCGCAGGTCCTGACCCCGCGAGGCCAACCCTTCCCGTGCCGCGTCCCACTCCGCTCGGCTGATCTCTCCCCGCCCCCAGCGCCGGGCGAGCTCGGCGAGCTGGGCGTCGACCGCCTCGAGCTTGGCGCTGAGCCCAGCCACCACGGTCGGTTCCGCGCCGGCCAGGAGCTGGCGGGCGGAAGGGTCGGCGAAGGCGGCGAAGAGGGTCTCGACGACATGGCGCTCCAGGCGGTGGCCGACGATGCCCACGCACACCCGACCCACCCGGGGGTCGCAGGTGTAGACGACGAAGACAGCGCCTGACACTCGCTTGCGCACCTGGGCGCTCAGCGGAGCGCCGCAGACCCCGCAGAAGGCAAGGCCGGCGGAGAGCAGGTGTCGTCGGGACGGGCGGCGCTGGCGGGTGGTGCGGTAGAGGGCGCCATCGGAGCGCGTCAAGGTCACGGGCTGCGCCAGGGTCGCCCGCACGCCGTGCCAGGTGGCGGCGTCGAGGATCGGTGGCCAGATGGCGGCGATGAGGTTGCCGTCGGGATCGGGGCGCAGGCCGGCGACCGTCGGATTGGTGACGAGGTTGCGGATGTGGGTGGGATACCAGAACTTGCCCTTCCGGACATGGGCGAGGCCCTGGGCCTCGAAGGCCCGGGCGACCGATGCCAGGGTCTCCCCCTGGAGCAGTTCTGTTGCAGCCCAGCGGATGGCCTCGGCCTCGTGGGGCACGACGGCACGGGTCTTTCGTCCGCTTCGCCTACTGCGGACACGTAGCCGAACACTCGCCCGCCGTTGGGTCGTCCCTCGGCGGCCAGCTGGCGCAGCGCTCTTCGGATCCGGACCCGGGTGACCTCGGCGTACTCGGCGTCGACGGCGGCCATGATGCGACTCACCATCCGCCCTCCGCCCTCGGCGACGTCACGCTCGCCCTCCCGGACGGTGTGGACCGAGGCGATGCCTCGTCGCTCGAGGATGACGAGAAGCTGTTCCCATTCCAGAGGTTGGCGGGTCAGGCGACTCTGGTCGTAGGTGACGATCTGGTCGACGTCACCGCAGCGCAGAGCGTCGAGCAGGGCCTGCCACTGAGGACGCGCCACCGCCGGGTCGGCAGCTGAAAGGTCGTTGTCGACGAAGGTTCGGACCTGGGCCTCGGGCCACAGCTGGTGGGCTAGCGCTAGGCAGTCCCCCCGCTGGCGCTCCACGCCCACTTCCAGGCGGGTCGGGTCCTTGCTGATGCGGCAGTACACCGCGACGGTGTGGGTTGTACGCATGCGTCATTGATGCCCTGCCGTTGAACCGAAGAGAAGAGGGCACGTTCGGGTCGGTCACCCGCCGGAGCATCCGGAAGGCTTAGGACCTGAGCGGATAGGTGCTCAGTTGGGGCTCCAGCGGTCGCGGTAGGCGAGGAGCTTTCCCACGATGAGCACGGTCGTGGCCAGGCAGAGCGCGGCGTGTCGATGCCGGGCTCGGCGGTCGGTGTTGCGGCGCAGCTGGCCATATTTCCCCAGAAGCCCGATGTCGCGATGTTGGTTCGAAAGTCAGTCTTGGGCGGTGTTGCCATCTCTCTGCTCGTCGCTGTGCTGCTCGTGGTCGGTGTCGTTCGTGCACAGTCGGTGTCGCGCCAGGGCCAGTCCCTCCTCCGAGGACCCTCATCGGAAGGAGGTCCCGGCTGGTCCGAGGATGCACATCGAAAGGAGGGCTACGTGGGCGCCAACAAGCCGTACTCGTATAGTCGTCACAGAAATCTTGTCCCGGTTAGAGGTAGTCGCCGAGGCACAGGATTCGCTGGTCCAGTCCATCGAGCGGCGGGTAGCACACTTGGTCGACGGGGCTTTGGCGCATCGCTCTGTAGCCGCCCAGAAGAGGACGTCCTAACCAACTTGTACACGAGGCTACTCGTGATGGGCGACCTAGTGGGCCTGTCGATGGCTGAGCTTCGGGGTGAAGAGCGGACCGCCGAGGCCTGACGGTGTTGCCTAGTTACTTCCCCCTGAAATAGTCCGGCGGGGGTGGGTCCTCGCGATTCTGGCCAGCGTGTCCGATGATGGCTCCGACCGCAGTTGGGACCTGAGGATCGGAGCCATCACCGTGTTTCGTACCGTATGTGATCGGCCGACGTTGTGGGAGGCCTTGCTGCCACCAGAGGCGTTGGTCATGCCCGCCGAGCTGGCCGCAGTCGACCAACTCCTGGATGACCCAAGGTTCCTCGAGCCGTTCCGGCGTTGGTTCGATCCGCTCTTCGGTCGGCCGTCCACCCCCATGGAGACCTACCTGCGGTTGATGTTCTTGAAGTACCGGTACCGGCTCGGCTACGAGACGCTGTGCGCCGAGGTGTCGGACTCGCTCACGTGGTTGCGGTTCTGTCGGATGCCCATCGGTGAGCAGGCCCCGCACCCGACCACGCTGATGAAGATCACCACCCGCTGCGGTGCCTCCACCATCGAGGAGGTCAACGCCGAGCTGTTGGCGGTGGCCACCGAGGCAGGCGTGGTCGACCTGAGCTGGCTGCGAGCCGACACCACGGTGGTGCCCGCCGACATCAAGTACCCCACCGACTCGGGGCTGTTGACCAAGGGCGTCTCCCAGATCGCTCGGCTGATCGCCCGCATCAAGGCAGCGAGCATCGCCCCTCGCAGCACCTTCGACGACCCGACGCCCTCTGCTCGCCAGGCTGCCCACCGCATCGGGTCCAAGCTGCGGCGCCGCGACGACGACGCCAAGGCCGAGGTGCTGGCCATCACCGGAGAACTGGCGGACCTGGCCGAAACCACGGTTGAGCAGGCAAAACGTGTCCTGGCCAACGCCACCTCGAACGGATCGAGGTCCGACGGGCCATGACCATCAGCTACGACCGGGAGCGGATCAAGCTGACCTGGCGCAACCCCGCTGTGGCGGCGGCCGTGACGGCGCCGCCGGGAGCGCCGGAAGCACACCGCGATTGAGCAGCGCCGTCACGCATCGATAGCAGTCCCGGCACCGGGTTCGCCGTAGGGCGCCAGTGGATTACCCCTAGGGCGATCGGCGATGGCCGTTCAACCGGTACGGAACTGCGCCCACAGCGGACGGTGATCGGAGAGGTGGTAGCGCACGTAGGCCTCGAAGTCGGCCTTGCTCCGTTGCCGCCACAGGTCGGCGAACACCGCCCCGTCGAAGTCGAACACCCCAGAGGTGACGAACTCCTCTCCGGTCTCGCCGGGGAAGAACGCCACCTGGTCGTAGTGCGACTCGGTGGCGATGGAGGAAGCGATCTGGGTGGAGTGCGCCGGCAGGTGCAGGCCCCGGGAGGTCAGGGCCTCGAAGATGGGATCGCCGGGAACGGCCTTGGGCAGGTTGAAGTCCCCCAGCGCCACCACGTCGGCGGTGACGGCATGGGGGCTGCGGCGGCGCAGGTCGGCCCAGCGGGCCACGGCGTAGGTCTCCAGGCTCCGGCGGTTCTTGTCCCGGGTGGAGTCGGAGCCGAAGTACAGGTGCACGTTGACCAGCGACACGGTGAACCCATCGGCGGTGAAGGTGGCCACGTAGGGGTTGCGGTCGAACCCGGTGAACTTCTGTGTGATGCCCGGCAGGCGGATGTGTCGGTAGGCGGCTGGCGCCGGGGCCACCTCGCCGATCTCCTCGCCCACGCTCAGCTTGGTGGCGTCGTAGACGAACGTCATCCGCTCGTTGTTGCCGGCGGCGTCGGAGAACACCGCCCGGTACTTCCTCGGCAGCTTGGCCAGCACCGCCCGCAGGCCGGTGAGGTTGTCGTTGGTCTCCTGCACGGCGACGAGATCGAACCAGCGCATGATCTCGGCGATGAGGACATGGTCGGCGTCGGTGCGCTTCTGGACGCCCAGGTTGGCCACGTTCCAGGTGGCCACCAGCAGCCGGTCGGAGCGCCGGTTCGGGATCCGCCGGCCGGGCTTGGTCCTGCGCCACTGGCGCAGCGCGGTGATCTCGACCGTTGGGTCGTAGCTGTAGTCGAACGTCGGCTCCGGAAACGGAGGCACGGCCGGATCCTACGAGGTCGCTCCTGGG
>JADDQY010000113.1:0-1986 GCA_016781135.1 Actinomycetota bacterium | reverse complement strand
CACAGTCTGCTGGGCCGTAGAACTCACCGGCGCAACCGGGTCTCGGTGCACGTCGGTTTTCGCATCATGGTGGGCCGCAGCGGTTCCCGTGGGGACTGAGGTTCGGGCGTACCCTCGTCGAGAAGGTCGGTGCGGTCGAAGAGACGCACCACGGGTGCGGGGTGGTTCACCTTCGCCCAGCGTCGGTTGGATGAGAAGCCACGTCGCACCGAAGACGGCCCAATCCTGTGTCGCCGGGCCGCCGTTTGCTCCGGTGGCCCGATCGTGACTGCCGTTGTCCGGCCGTCTCCTCCCGCCCGACCGACACCCGTCGGCGCGGATGGGGCGGCTGGTCCGGTGAGGGCTCGCAGTGGGTGGCGGCGGCTGCTCGCCGTTGTCGGCGGCTGGCGCGCTAGCGGTGTCGTCCCCGGGGTGGTGTTTCGGGCCTGTTTGAAGGGACGGGAACTGCGAGGAGGTCGCGATCATCGGCACTCCCTCACCGGCCGAGGGTCATGCCGTCCCATGGCTCTTGCTCCTGTCCGCTCAGCTCCGGAGATGCCACCAGGGCGGCCTTGCTCCGCACGCGGGCCAGCTGCGCCGACTGGGCCGGTGTCGCCGGAGCGGGCCCAATAGCGTCACGGACGCCGTGCACCCCCCAGCGGGCCCGGTAGCTCGCCACCGCCGCTGCGGCCTCTCGCCACGCCTGCGCATGCTTACTTTCCCGAAGCTGGGGTACGGGTCCGATCAACCGAAGGAGGTGATCGGGCGGATCGGCTTGCTCACCCCCGGCCACCACGGCTGCCTGTCGGCGGATTGCTTCCTTCAGCTCCGACGCCCGCCGGATTCGTTGGCGCTGTGCCTCCAGTACTTCACCGGACCGATCAGAGGCGAGCTCGGCTGCGACCCCGTCGCCTATTGGACCACCCCAAACACGAGAGACCACGCTGCTCGCTCGGCGCCAACCCCCTTTCGTTCTCTGTCGGTGACCAACCGACGCTCGTTGCCCCGGGACCTGTTCGGTCCCCACCGTTCGCTGGATGGCCTCGGGGCGCTCCGTCGCCTCCCGAGCCGCCAGAGCGATCTGGCGACCGAGCTCGTCGCGCTCACGCCACAGCTCACCCAGGCGCTCACGCTGGCGCTGGAGCTCCTCGAGGCGTCCCTCGTCGGTGGCGAGGCGCTTGGCCGCCGAGCGGCCCAGCCAGGCGGCCACTCGCTCGACGTCGAGCTCGGGCTCGTCGGCCGGTTGATGCCCGGCCTCGTCTTCGTCGGGGCCCGCCACGTAGAGGTGGTTGGAGTGCCGGCCCCGGCTGAGGCCGACGTATCCCGCTTCGCGGTAGAGGCGGTCCGAGCCCAAGACGAAGGAGCGATCGACGGTCATGCCCTGGGCCTTGTGGATCGTCAGTGCGTAGGCGTGGTCGAGGTGTCCCCCCTCCAGGTACCACGCCGGGAGCTCACGCCGCGCTCCGTCGTTGGTCTCGACCACCAAGGAGCAGTCGTCGCTGCGGACCTCGACCACCGTGGCCAAGGTGCCGTTGACCACGCCGAGTCGGCGGTCGTTGCGCAGGCACACCACCTGCTCGCCAGCGGCAAACGCTCGCTCGTCGGCGACCACTTCCGGTCCGCCCAGCTGGCCGGCGTCCATCCGACGCTGACGAGCCCGGGCGTTGAGGTCGGCTACATCCCGGTAGCGGGCGGCGACCATGACCGCCTGCTCGCCGGCGCTCGTGGCGGCCCACCAGTCAGCGACCAGGTTCTGGCGCACGTCCTCGCCGCTTTCGGCCACGACGACGCGCCCTTCGGCGCTGAGCGCAGCAAGCGCCTCGGCCACGTCGCCGTCTCGAAGGTCGTCGAGCGCCTCTCGCTCCCAGGGCTCGCGCTGGCGGCGGTTCTGCGTCAGCTCGATGGCGCCGAGTCGCCGCACCAAGCTGCCAAACGCACCCCCGGCCTCGATCTCGGGCAGCTGGCGGTGATCACCCACCAACACGACCTTGGCTCCGCCCCGCTCCG
>JADDQY010000006.1 GCA_016781135.1 Actinomycetota bacterium | reverse complement strand
CGCCGAGTTCATCTGTCACCTCGACCTCCGGGCGGGAAGCCCTAGGGCTCGCTGCTTTCGCTTGTCTCCGGCCGAGATCGCCAAGAGCGCGCCCTGCAGCCCGACGTCGGCAGCTCGACCCGCCGAAGAGCCAACAGGTACTCGACCCGCAGCCGGGCCCGGGCACGGGACAGCCTCACTGCCACCGCCCCAGGCGTCGTGCCCGAGTGCTCGGCGAGGACCGCCGTTTCGACCCCCTCGACGTCGTGGGCGAGGAGGAACCGTCGCTCGAGCGCAGGCAGGCGTTCCAGCGCGTCGGCGAGGGCACGTCGATCTTCTTCCTGGAGGGCCCGCTCCTCGGGGTCCTCGGGCTGGCGCGGGTCCACCATCCGATGGCGGTGCCGTAGCGCCCGCTCCTGGCTCCGTACCAGCCCCCGCGCCAGTTTCCGGGCGGTCACCACCGCATAGGGTGCAAGCGCCGTGTGGTCGAGCCGGCCCTCCACGGCCAGCAATCGCGCCAGTGTCTCCTGGGTGAGATCGTCGGCGGTGGCGGGGTCCGAGACGCGATCGCCGACCACCCGGCGTACCAGCGGGGCGAGCACAGCCACATGGCTCGGACGGTTGGGGAGTGGAGCGGGTTCGGTCATGTTGGCCGGTCGGTTCGGCTCGTGTTGTCAGCAACGCTACCCGGAGCGGCCGCTCGGGCCCTCGTACGTAATGCCTGAGCCCCTGGCGCGTTGTAGTAGGTGAAGACCACGACCTCACGTACGAGGGAGGTTTCGACCAGCTCTTCCACGGGCCCCTTTCGAGACATGGCGCTCTTGTTTCGCGTCTCCAAATCCGATTATGGCCGCTAGAGCCTCGCCGTTTTCAATCGCCAGGGAGAGGCGTACGGCTTCGAAGCACCAAAATCCAGCGCGTCCTCAGTCCCGAAAAGGCACGGGCTCACCACCCGATCACGGAGTCATCGCAAAATTGGAGGGAGATTCATCATGACAGGAACCGGCGTATTGGCAGTGGACCTGAGCCAAGGTGTCGAGGACGCCTTTGGTAACGTCATCGAGTTCTTTCCGAAGTTGGTCGGGTTCCTGTTGATCCTGATCGTGGGCTACTTCGTGGCCAAGGCCGTCAGCAAGATCGCCGACAAAGCGCTCGAGCGCGTCGGCTTCGACAAGGCCGTCGAGCGAGGCGGCATCAAAAAGGCGCTGTCGAAGTCGCAGTACGACGCTTCCAGCATCCTCGGCCAGGTCGTCTTCTACACCCTGTTCCTGATCGTGCTGCAGATGGCGTTCGGCGTCTTCGGTCCCAACCCGGTGAGCGACCTGATCACCGGGGTGATCGCCTACTGCCCAAGGTGATCGCCGCCATCATCATCGTGGTGGTCGCCGCCGCCGTGGCCACGGCGGCCAAGACGCTGGTGGAGAGCACGCTGGGGGGCCTCAGCTACGGGTCGATGCTCGCCAACGTCGCCGCCGGGGCCATCGTCGCCGTCGGCGGGTTCGCGGCGTTGAACCAGCTCCAGATCGCTCCCGCCATCGTCAACGGCCTCTACTACGCCGTGCTCGCCGTCGTGGCCGGCTCGGCCATCGTGGCCATCGGCGGTGGCGGGATCCAGCCCATGCGCCAACAGTGGGAGAAGACGATGACGAAGATGCAAGAGCAAGCACCGCAGGTCAAGCAGCAGGCGCAGCAGAACCCTCCCTCGCCGGACCGGCTGCGCCGCACCGTCCAGGAGCGGGTCGGCCGCTAGCAGCAGCCACCCCCCGGATCTCGGTCCCGTCCAGGCTCCACCACCGCACCGCAGACAGGAGACACGGCACACGAGCGGGGGTGGCCTGAGTCGCTGCTGGCAGAGCGAACGCGCGACGAAAGCGATCGTCTCGGCATGCGCGAAAGCGGGGCTAGCCTTCGTTTGCCTCTCATGCAACCGCTGTTGAACAGTCCCAAACCCACGAGCTCACAGGAGGCTCATCGTGACCACGAGCGAGAACGTCGAAGTGTCCGAGTGGTACGACCGAAACGTCGTCGGCCCCGACAACGAGAAGATCGGCAAGGTGGCCGACATTTACCTGGACGACGAGACCGGCCAGCCCGAGTGGGCGGCAGTCAAGACCGGGCTGTTCGGCAACCGGGTGAGCTTCGTCCCTCTGGCCGGTGCCCGCCTGCAGGGCGACGAGGTCGTGGTCGCCTACGACAAAGAGACGGTCAAGGCGTCGCCCAACGCCGACGCTGACGGTCAGCTCTCCCAGGAGGAGGAGGCGGCGCTGTACCGGCACTACGGCCTGGGGTACTCAGAGGCTGCCTCGAGCACCGGGCTCCCCGAGGGCGGCCCTCCGCCGGCACCGGCACCGACGGATCGAGGTGAGGACACCAGTGGGCCCACGACCGACGACGCCATGACCCGCTCCGAAGAGGAGCTGGAGGTCGGCAAGCTCGTGGAGGAGGCTGGACGAGTCCGATTGCGCAAGTACATCGTCACCGAGAACGTGCAGATGACGGTGCCGGTGCAGCGCGAGGAGGTGGTCGTCGAGCGCGAGCCCATCACCGGCGCCAACCGCGACCAGGCCCTCGACGGACCCGAGCTGTCCGAGGAGGAGCACGAGATGGTGCTGAACGAAGAGCAGGTCGTGGTCCACAAGCAGGTGGTGCCCAAGGAGCGGGTGCGGCTGGCCAAGACCACCGTCACCGAGCACGAGCAGGTGTCCGAGGACCTGCGCAAGGAGCAGATCGACATGGAGCAGCAGTAGGAGAGCACCACCGACAGGGAGCAGGAGGCGACCGACGCCCGGACGAGGCTCGGTCGCCTCCTCCGTCGGCGCCACCGGCCACCGGCACGGGAGCATCAGACGCCGGGCCGTGCACGGGCTGGGGGCTACACCGTTGGGAGGCAGCCGGGCATCGAGGCGACGACGTCGTCGACGCCCGCTCTCGCGCCCCGGCGGGCGGTCACGAGCGACGCGGCTCCCACCGGAGGACGTCGAGCGCGGTTTGCGCCGCGGACCGGATCGCAGCTGCGCCCTGCGCCTCGTCGGCGCGAAGCGCCTCCTTCAGGATCGCTTCGACGAGACCGAGTTTGTAGACGTGCAGCTGCTCCTGTCCACGCAGCGCTCGCTGGGTCAGGCCCTCGAGGTAGAGCGGTGGCAGCGTCATGCTTCCTCCCGGGGGTTCCTTCCCACCCGAGAGGCTCAGCCACACGCGCCCCCCAAGGAGAAGGCGCTGGCCGCAGCGGCGTAGGCGTCTCCGACGTCTGCCGGTCACGATCCTTCGATCGCGCCGGACTCGAACGCTACCGTGGCCCCGATGGGGACAGAGCCGGCCGTCGCCGAGGCGCTGGCCGCCATCGACGTGGGCACGAACTCCATCCATCTCGTGGTCGCCCGACCCGTCGGCAACCAGCGCTTCGAGATCCTCGAGCGTGAGAAGGAGGTCGTTCGCCTCGGTCGGGGAAGCTCGGACATGAAGACGCTCACCCCCGCCGCCATCGACCGGGGCGTCGAGGTCCTCCGCCGGATGCGGCGCATCGCCGCCGCCCACGGCGCCCGAGTCATGGCGGTGGCCACCAGCGCGGTCAGGGAGGCGGCGAACCGAGACGAGTTCCTCGACCGAGCCCGGGCCGAAGCCGGTATCGACGTGCAAGTAATCTCCGGGTTCGAAGAGGCCCGCCTCATCCACCTTGGGGTCCTCCAGGCCGTTCCGGCCTACGATCGCCGCCTCCTGCTGGTCGACATCGGCGGGGGAAGCACCGAGCTGCTCGTCGGCCAGGGTGGAGACGTGCTCGCCGCCAGGAGCTTGAAGCTCGGTGCGATCCGTCTCACCGAGCGGTTCTTCAACCACGATCGGGTCCGATCCTCCGAGGTCAAGGAGTGCCGCCAGTACATCCGAGCCTTCCTCGCCCCCGTCGTGCGCGACTACCGCCGCCTCGGCTTCGAGGTGGCCATCGGCAGTTCGGGGACGATCGCCAACATCGGGCAGATGGTCGCGCTACGGCGTGGTTCCGCACCGCACACCATGAACAACCTCGAGTTCTCGAGAGACGAGCTGGGCGAGATCGTCGAGGTCATCGTGGGGGCGGGGACGACCAAGGCCCGAGCGGGCATCCCCGGTCTCGACCAGAAGCGGGTCGACATCATCGTCGGTGGCGTGCTGCTGTTGGAGCAGGCGTTCGCCGAGTTGGGCGTCGATTCGATGGTGGTGTCGGACTTCGCCCTGCGCGAGGGTGTGCTGCTCGACGTGCTGCAGCAGCAAGAGCGCAGCAGCTCACTCCACCATCTGAGCGACCTGCGTTTCGAGAGCGTGCTCCACCTCGCCTCCCGGTTCGACGACGACCGGTCCCACGCCGTGCACGTGACCGGGCTCGCCACCGCCCTGTTCGATCAGACCGCCGAGGTGCACGGGCTCGATCAATCGTGCGAGGAGTACCTCGAGGCGGCCGGTCTGCTGCACAACATCGGCCTCGCCATCTCCCATGAGGCCCATCACAAGCATTCCTACTACCTGATCCGCAACGCCGAGCAGCTCACCGGCTTCACCAACCGCGAGATCGAGATCATCGCCCAAGTGGCGCGCTACCACCGCAAGAGCGCCCCCAAGGCGAAGCATGCCGAGTTCTCGGCGCTCCGTCCCGCCGATCAGGACATCGTTCGCAAGCTCGCCGGCATCCTGCGGGTGGCCATCGGCCTCGATCGCACCCATGGCGGCGTGGTCCACGGCGTCGAATGCCGGCGCGATCCGATTGACCCGTCCCACCTGGTCATAGCGGTGCACGCCTCGCCGAACCGCGACCCGTCCCTGGAGCTGTACACGGCCCGCGCCCGCTCGGGGCTCCTCGAGGAAGCCCTCGGCGTGTCGGTGACCATCGAGCAGGCCGCCGCCGCCTCCGCCGCCTGATCGCTTCGCCACCGGAGCCGGGTGGCGACAACGGCACTAGCCTCCAAACCTGTACTGAAACCAGCGGTGCCGATGCTTCGCACCGAGGACGGAGACCAGTGCAGCATCGGGACCGCATCTACATCGGTGGCGCATGGGTCGCCTCCTCGGGAACGGAGACGATCCCCGTGGTGGACTCCTCCTCGGAGCAGGTCGTCGCCACCATCCCCGCCGGCGTGGCCGCCGACGTGGACCGGGCCGTGGACGCCGCCCAAGGGCCACTGGAGGCATGGTCGGCGACCCCAGCCGAGGAACGAGGTGCGGCTCTGGCCCGCATCGCCGCCGGCCTCGATCGTCGCCGTCGCCAGATCTCGGCGGTGATCGCCCAAGAGCTGGGCATGCCCCTCGACCAGAGCGACGCCGTCCAGGTTGGGATGGCGATCACCACCTTCGCGTCGATGGCGCCGGTGGTCGACCTACTTCCGCCCGACGAGCACGTCGGCCACTCGCTGGTCACCTACGAGCCGGTGGGCGTGGTCGGCGCCATCACCCCGTGGAACTTCCCCCTCCAGCAGATCGCGGTCAAGGTGGCAGCCGCGCTCGCCGCCGGGTGCACCGTCGTGCTCAAGCCGAGCGAGGTCGCTCCGCTCAACGCCTTCCTCCTCGCCGAGATCGTCGACGAGGTCGGCCTGATGCCCGGCGTGTTCAACCTGGTGAGTGGCACCGGACCGGTCGTCGGCGAGGCCATCGCCTCACATCCCGGGGTCGACATGGTCTCGTTCACCGGTTCCACTCGGGCCGGAATCCGGGTGGCCGAGCTGGCGGCGGCCTCGGTCAAGAAGGTCGCCCTCGAGCTCGGGGGGAAATCGCCGAACATCGTGCTCGACGACGCCGACCTTGACCGAGCGGTGCGCTTCGGTGTGGCCTCGGCGTTCTCCAACGCCGGCCAGGCGTGCTCGGCCCAGAGCCGTATGCTCGTGCCCCGGTCGCTGCTGCCTGCCGTCGAGGAGATCGCGGTGGCGGCGGCCCACTCCTACAGCCCCGGCGATCCCTTCGCTGACGAGACCTCGATGGGCCCGTTGGTCTCGTCGGTGCAGCAGCAGCGGGTGCGCAGCTACATCACCCGCGGGATCGACGAGGGCGCCAAGCTGCTGACCGGTGGGCCGGAGCCACCCGAAGGCCTCGAGACCGGCTTCTTCGTGCGCCCGACGGTGTTCTCCGAGGTCACCAATGACATGGCCATCGCCCAGGAGGAGATCTTCGGGCCGGTGCTGGCCATCATGGCCTACGACAGCGAGGAGGAGGCCGTCGCCCTTGCCAACGACTCCGTGTACGGCCTCTCGGCAGGGGTGTGGTCCGCCTCACCGGAACGGGCGGTCAGCATCGGACGGCGGATCAAGACCGGCCACGTCTGCATCAACGGCAGCCCTTTCGACCAGCTGGCACCGTTCGGCGGATGCAAGCGCTCGGGGCTGGGACGGGAGAACGGCCGGTTCGGCGTGGAGGAGTTCCTCGAGGTCAAGACCTTGCAGCTGTAGAGCATCTGCTGGGAGGCCGTCAGCTAAGTGACCAGTACCGCTCGCCAACGACCGAGTGGCCCGCAGCGAGCGCGTGGAGGATCTGGGCGCGGATCGAGTCGAGCACCTCGTCGAGGGTGCTCGGGTCAGTGTCGCCACCCGCGTCGAGCAGCCGAAGCGGACGAGGTCGTCGTGGACGCGATGGGGCGGCCCACAGCGCGCACAGGTGCTGGGTGAGCACCACCTCGGCGTCGAGCGCCGGCCAGCGCTCCCTCGTCGAGGCGCCGGGGGCGACGACGACACGACGGGCACCGCCCTCGGTACGGGTGCCGTAGCAACCGGCTTTCGGCGAGGTTGGTCCGAAGCGACCCGAGGTGCTTGCCTGGAACCCTCGTGTCGAACGGACCCGGTGTGGCACGCGTCGGATGCTCGGGGTGGGTGTACAAGCACTGGCGGGCCAGGGTGTACCCCGAATCGCTCCCTCAGCGAAGGTGGTTCGAGCACTACGCCCGGCTGTTCGACACCGTCGAGATCAACAACAGCTTCTACCGACTTCCGAGCGTGGGCGCCGTCGAGGGCTGGGTCGCCCAGGCGCCGGCGGGCTTCACCTATGCCCTCAAGCTCGGCGCCTTCGGCTCGCACCGCATGAAGCTCACCGACGCGCCGTCGTGGCTGCCCAACCACCTCGACCGCGTCGAGCGCCTGGGTGCCGCCGCCGGCCCGACCCTCGTGCAGCTGCCGCCCCGGTGGCGGCGCAACGCCGAGCGTCTGGACGCGTTCTTGTCGGTCGCGCCCACGACGACCCGGTGGGCGGTCGAGCTCCGGGAGCCGTCGTGGCTCCACGACGACGTCTACGACGTCCTGCACCGCCATGGCGCGGCGCTGTGCCTTCACGACCTGCTCGCCGACCACCCGTGGGTGCTGACGACGGACTGGACCTACGTGCGCTTCCACGGCCCCGAGGCGACCGAGCACGCCTACCAGGGGAGGTACGGCGCCGAGGGCCTGTGCCGGGCAGCCGACCGCCTCCTGACGTGGCTCGCCGAGGGCTACGACGTGTACGCCTACTTCAACAACGACGACCAGGGCTTCGCCGTGGACGATGCCCGTTGGTTGGCGGGTCGGCTCCGCGCCCCCTCCGAGGAGTAGGACAACCCAGCGGGAAGTACGACGACCAGGTGCAGATGCCTTCCTGGACCTTCGGCTACGTCCGAGCTCGACGAGGCCTTGGTCGAGGAGCACTGGGCTAGGGCGGCGCCAGACGAGCGCCCGCCGGCACCTCGCTGCCCTCGGCGACCTCGACCCCCTCGCCCACCACCACCACATCGTCGGCCCCAGGGGCGTCCAGGCGCCCCACCGCCGCCCCGGCGCCGATGCGGCTACCGGCGTCGCAGATGGCACCCGACACCGTGGCGCCGGCGTGCACGACGGTCCCGTCGAGCAGGATCGACGAGCGCACCGTGGCTCCCTCCTCCACCACGACGCCGGGTCCCAACACCGACCGGACGACCTCGCCGCCCACTGTGCAACCAGGAGCGACGAGGGCGTCGTCGACGGTGGCCGTACCGCACAGCCGGGCCGGCGAACGCTGCACGGCGGCGGTGAGAATCGGCCACCGAGGATCGTCGAGGGTGAACGCCGGGTCGGGACCGAGCAGGTCGAGGTGGGAACACCAGTAGCTGGCGACGGTGCCGACGTCGCGCCAGTAGCCGTCCATGCGGTGAGACCACACACCCCCGCGCTCGACGAAGTGCGGGATGAGCTGGTCCCCCAAGTCATCGAGGCCGTCGTTGTCGCCGCTGCCGGCCAGCGCCTCGACGGCGGCCAGCAACGCGTCGGCGTCGAAGACGAAGACCTCGGTGGTGACCACGTCGCCCAGGGGATCGTCGGGCTTGTAGCGGAACCGCTGCACCCAGCCCTCGCCGTCGACCTCCACGTTGCCGAAGCGTCCGACCTCCTCCCGGGGCAGCACGGTAGTGACCATGGTGAGCTCGGCACCACGATCGAGGTGCGTATCGACCACGACGCCGTAGTCGAGGCGGTACACGTGGTCGGCGCTGAGCACGACGACCACGTCGGGATCGCAGCGCCGCACCAGCGAGCGGTTGCGGTAGATGGCGTCGCCGTTGCCCTGGTGCCACCCGCTCTCCTCGTCGCCGAGGTGGGGGAACAGCACCTGAAGCCCGCCCCGAGTGCGGTCGAGGTCCCACGGGCGCCCTCCGGCCAGGTGCTCACCGAGAGGATGGGGGTGAAACTGCTGCACCACCCAGACGTCGTCTATGCCGCTGTGGGCGCAGTTGCTCAGAGGAAAGTCGATCATCCGGTAGACCCCGGCGTAGGGGACGGCGGGCTTCGGTCGCCGATCGGTGAGCGGTGCCAGCCTGGTCCCGGCTCCACCCGCCATGACGACGGCCAGGACGCGGGCCTTCACTCAGCCCTTCTTCGCCGCTGCCTTCTTGGCTGGCGTCTTTTTCGCCGGCGCCGCCGTGGCCGCCGCCTTCTTCGCCGGAGCCGCTGCCTTCTTCGCCGGAGCCTTGTTCGCCGCTGAGCTCGAAGGGGACCAGACGCCGCGAGCCAGCTTGGGGGCGAGACTGGGCGTCATCACCGCTTCCTTGAAGCCCTTGAGGGGGGTGATGCGCGCCTTCTTCGAGGCTTTGATGCGGATGGCCTCACCGGTGCTCGGGTTGCGTCCCATGCGGGCCGGGCGCTGGACCTTGGCGAACTTTGCGAACCCCGAGAGGTTGACCGGCTCTCCCTTGGCCACCACGGCGGTCACGACCTCGGTGAAGCTGCGCAAGGTGGCGTCCACCTGTTTGGGGTCGAGGTCGCCGTGCGCCGCAACCGTCTTCACCAGCTCTCGTCGGTTCATGTCGAGCCCTTCGTCGTAGTTTGAGGGTGGACGCAACAGTATGTTCCTTCCGGAGGCGACGGGTGGACCTGTCGTAGCGGGGACGTGCATCGGATTCGTACCCCGCAGGGGTCCTCTCGGAGGACAGGCCCGCGAGTGAGGAGGCACCGATGCGGGGCTACGCCCAGACCAAGGACGACTACCTGAAGCGACTGGCCCGCATCGAGGGACAGGTCCGAGGGCTGCAGCGGATGGTCGAGCAGGACAAGTACTGCATCGACGTGCTGACCCAGGTGGCGGCTGTGAAACAAGGCCCTGCAGAGCGTCGCCGTCGGGCTGCTCGACCAGCACCTGCGCCACTGCGTGCGAGACGCCGTCGGGGGCGACGACCAGGTCCAGGTCGACGCCATGGTCACCGAAGCCACCCAGGTCATCGAGCGGCTGATCAAGGCCTGCTCGTAGTCGCCGCGTCGCTCGCCGGCCCCATCCCCTGCGCCGCAGAACGGAGCGCCTGAAAAGCTCGACCACGAGGGGCACACCTTCCTCCTGCAGCACGATTGCCGACAGGAGTTCGGTGGCGGTGCGGCGCACCCGCATCTCCGAGAGGGCAGAGAGTGTTACGGGAGCGTGTCGGTTCGCCTAGCATGCGCGCCGTCGTAGCCGGGGGAGCACCGCCGGGGTCGCAGCAAGATGGAGGTCCGTGGCGCCAAGGAGCAACTTCGGTCGTCCGGCTCTGGCGGCGTCGGTGATGGCGGCGCTGCTTGCCCTGGTGCTGGTGCCGGGCACCGGTGAGGCCGCCCAGGGCCGCGATCCCCGAGCCGAACGGGAGCGGGTCCGTTCGGAGCAGGCCAACGTCGCCGCCGAAGTCGACGCCCTTCGGGCCGACAGCGCCGAGATCGAGCAGGCCCTGGTCGCCATCGGGGCCAACGTCGCCGACCAGCGAGCCCTGCTCGCCGATGCCCAGCGGGCCGCCGATCAAGCGACTGCCAGCCTCCAGCTCGCCCGCACGCAAGAACGCGAGGCGGTTGACCAGGTCGCCGCCCTGCAACAGCAAGTCCGGGTCATGGCCATCGAGTCCTACATGCGCCCGGTGACCGACGACCCCACCGTGATCCTCTCGGCGGCGTCGGTCGGCGAGGCGGCCCAGCGCCGGGCGTTGCTCGGGTTTCGCAGTGAGCGCGACGCCGAGCTGCTCGACCAGCTGCGGGCCGCTCGTGAAGACGTGGCCGTGCGCCGCCAGGAGGCCGAGCAAGCGACCGCCCGAGCCGAGCAGGAGCGGGCCGAGCTGGCGGGGCGGGTCGACCAGCTCGAGGCCGCCGAGGCCCAGCAGGAGGAGTTCTCAGCCGCGGTCGACGAACGCCTCGACGCCGCCCTCGGCGAAGCGGCCAGCCTGGCCGCCCTCGACAAGGAGCTGGCCGACCAGATCGCCGCCGAGCAGGCCCGCATCGCCGCCGAGCAGGCCCGGATCGCCGCCCAACTCGCCCAGAGCCGGCCCCGCGCCGCGCCCCCCGCTCGCAGGGCCGTTGCGCCTGTCCCCATCGCGAACGGCTCCATCGTCTCGGTACGGGGCATCCGGGTGCACAGCCAGATGGCCACCCAGCTGGAGGGCCTTCTCGCCGCCGCCGATGCCGACGGTGTGCGCCTCGGAGGTGGCGGCTACCGCGACCCCTCCTCCCAGGTAGCCCTGCGTCGGGCGAATTGCGGCAGCAGCGACTTCGCCGTCTACTCGATGTCGGCGTCACAGTGCTCGCCGCCCACGGCCCGGCCCGGATCCTCGATGCACGAGCGGGGGCTCGCCGTGGACTTCACCTACAACGGCTCGTTGATCAGCTCGCGCTCGAACCCCGGCTATCGGTGGCTGGACGCCAACGCCGGGCGCTTCGGGCTCTACAACCTTCCCAGTGAGCCCTGGCACTGGTCGGTGAACGGGAACTGAGGCCCGACCGGCGGCGTCGTCGCCGGTGGTGAGGCGGTTCCCCGGGGACCGGGACGGCTGCGGTTCAGCCATCGCTCATCCGGTTCGGGAGGCGGCGCTCCGCCGGCCGTGTAGCCTGCCCGCCGGTGCAGCGTACGGCGGCGAGGGGGGCGCGATTGGCCCTCGCCTTGGTGGTGGTCGTGGTCATCGGCGTCGGCATCGCTGCCATCCTGGTCGCCTCGCGACCCACGGCCACCGCCGCCCCACCCGACCAGAAGCCGGTGGCCGCCGAAGGAGCCTCGACCGACGACGGCACTGGCGGGTGCGTCCCTGCCCCACTCGAGGAGCGGGCTGCTCGGGTGCTGGTCGTGGGGTTGCCCGGCGTCACCGCTTCGTCTGACCCCGTCGTGGCCGACATCCTCGACGTCGGCGTTGGCGGCGTGCTCATCACCGAGCCGAACGTGACGTCGAGCGCCCAGGTGGGCCAGCTGGTGAGCGACCTGCGCGCCCTCGCCCGCACGCCGCTGGTGGTCAGCACAGGAGAGGAGTCCGGGCGAGTGGCGACGTTTCGCGATGTCCTCGGTGCCACCCCGTCGGCGCGCAACCTGGCTGCCCGGTCGACGCCGGCGCAGGTGGAGGAGATCGCTCGGGGCCTGGGATCGAAGCTGGCTGCCCTCGGCATCGACCTCGACTTCGCTCCGGTGGTCGACCTCGACGCCGGCCCCGCCGGTGGCCTCATCGGCGACCGTTCTTTCTCGGCCGACCCGGCCACGGCCGCCGCCTACGGCTTGGCGTGGGCCCGGGGTCTCGTCAGGGCTGACGTGGCCCCCACCGCCAAGCACTTCCCGGGCCACGGCCGGGTAGACGCCGACACCCACCTCGAGCTGCCGCTGGTCGAGGCCAGCCTCGATGAGCTGCGGGCCAGCGACCTCGTCCCCTTCGTCGAGCTCATCGATGCCGGGGTTCCGGTGGTCATGCTCGACCACATCGCCTACCGAGTCTTCGACCCCGATCTACCCGCCAGCTTGTCACCCAAGGCCTACGAGTTCCTGCGGTCACTCGGCTTCGAAGGGGTGGCCATCACCGACTCGGTGGGGATGGGCGCGGTCAACCTGCGTTGGCCCTTCCCCGAGGCGGCGGTGCTGGCGGTCACCGCCGGCGCCGACGCCGTGCTCACCACCGACGGCACGCAGGCGCTGGGCATGCGCGATGCCCTGGTCGACGCCGTGCGCAGCGGCCGCCTTCCCGAAACCCGCCTCGACGAGGCCGCCGGGCGCATGGCGGCGCTCGCCGGCGACGACGTCGCTGCCCTGGTGTGCCAGGAGATCGAGCTTCCGACCCTGGCCCCGACGGCCTCGTCCACCGGGTGACCAGCCGTCGCCAGGCGTGAAGGGGGTCATCCTCGCCGGTGGTACGGGGACGCGGATGCACCCGCTCACCCGCATCACCAACAAGCACCTGCTGCCGATCTACGACCGGCCCATGGTCACCTACGCCGTCGAGGCCATGGTGACGGCCGGCCTCGATCAGATCATGGTGGTGACGGGGGGCACCCACGCCGGTGAGTTCTTCCGCCTCCTGGGCAATGGGCACGACTATGGCGTCGAGCAGCTGTTCTACGCCTACCAGGAGCGACCCGGAGGGATTGCCGAGGCCCTCGGGCTCGCCGAGCGCTTCGTGGGCGGCGACCGGGTGCTGGTCATGCTGGCCGACAACATCGTCGAGCGCTCGATCCGCCCTCTCGTCGAGCGCTTCGCCGCTCAGGAACGAGGGGCGCGGATCGTGCTGGCACCGGTGGCCGACCCCGAGCACCTCCGCAACCTCGGCGTGCCCGAGCTGGATGGCGAGGGCCGGGTGATCCGCATCGTCGAGAAGCCGGCCGAGCCCCCCAGCGGCTACGCCGTCACCGGGCTGTACTTCTACGACCCCAGTGTGTTCGAGGTGCTCCCCACGCTCCGGCCCTCTGGCCGGGGCGAGCTGGAGATCACCGACGTGAACAACTGGTTCATCGAGCGGGGCACCATGGAGCTCGACGTGCTCGAGGGCTTCTGGGGCGACGCCGGGGAATCGATCGACGCCTACTACGAGGTCAACGACTTCGTTCGGGCTCTTCGCCGTCGCGGCTGAGGCTCACCAGGGCTGAAGGTGCTGTCGCCGGCCGGCGGAGCGGTCTCGGCGCTGCGGTGATCAGGCGGTCGTGGTCGTGGTCGGCTCGGTGGTGGTGGTGGTCGTGGTCGGCTCGGTGGTGGTCGTGGTGGTGGTCGGCGCGGTCGTGGTGGTGGTCGTGGACGAGGTCGTGGTGTTGGTCGTGAACTGGGTCGGCCGAGGGAGCAAGCGGGTCGGGAAGCCGAAGACGATGCCCGGCCCAGGCCGCGAGGGGCTCGCGGGGGGTGGATCGGTGGGGCCACCGCCCTCGAGGGGGCCGGTGGGGGTGCGACGAGCGTCGGCGGCTTCGGCGGGCTGGGCCGTGTTCGTCGGCGCAGGCCCCTCCGGGTCGGCCGCCGACGACACTGCCACATCGGGGACCTCGATGACCTCGGGAGGGCCGAGGACGGCCTCGATCAGCGGCAGTGCCGCCGGCGTCAGGGCGGGCGTCGAGGGGGCAGGTCGGCTGGTGGAGGGGATGGTCGGGGTCACGACCCCTCCGGAGGGGGCAGCGCCACCGTAGGTCCCGGCGGCGATCAGCAGACCGACGACCCCGCTGGTGACCCCAGTCACCACCGGATGGAGGCGCTGGTCGATCCGCACCGGGGCGACTCTAACTCCCCGACAGCGTCAGCGACCGGTGCCCGAGCACCGACGTCGTCGGGCCGTGGCGACACGGTTCGCTTCCGGCTCTTCGACTCCGGCGGTGGGGTCGCTCGAGCTTGCGCCGCGCCTGTCGGCGAACTCAGTCGTCCCCGTCGGGTTTCGCCGGTGGCCCCTCACTCGGCGTCGCCATGGTCTCCGTGGTGGTGGTAGCGGGCGCCGTCGTCGTCGTCGTGGTCTTCGGCGCCTTGGTCGTCGTGGTCTTCGGCGCCTTGGTGGTGGTCGTGGCCGGCTTGGTCGTGGTGGTCGACTTGGACGTGGTGGGAGGAGGTGGGGGCTCCTCGATCGGCAGCGGTGTGATGGTCTCCGGCGGGGGCACGGTGATGATGGGCGCGGCCGTGGTCGAGGTCGAGGTCGAGGTCGCAGCGATGACCTCGACCTCCCGGTTCTCGGGGCTGCCCCCGTAGGCCAACAAGGCGATGAGCAGGCCCACTGCCGCGCTGGCCGCAGCCGTGACGAGGTAGTGCAGTCGACGGTCCAGTCGCATGACCGGGGCCACGGTAGCAACCTCCCGTCGTCGACCTGAGGATCATCGGGGGTATCGCCCGCCACGTCCGGCGTCGACCGCCGCTCGGCCAGATGCCGGCGGACCGCCGTCTCCACGTCCAGCTGCCGACTGGCTCGCATGCGCGGCCACCGCCTCGATCTTGCGGTCGATCGTCGTCGCCACGTCGACCACCGCCGGTCGGCCGCCCGGGCCCATCAGCCAGATCTCCTCCAAGCCCCGCCACGGCTCCGCCCCTCGTCGAGCACCAGCTCGGGGAAGATGGAGGCGGTCGTGCCTCCGGTCACGGTGATGTCGAGGGCCTGGCCCACGGCCCGGTGGTCGGGGGGTTGACCAAGCTCACGCCCAACCGCGGGTCGGCGTCCATGCTGAGGAGGCGATGGGGCGGTGACGGCGGAACTGGCGACTCGGCGGCCGGCGCAGCCGGGCGTCGAGGACGACGTCGCTGTCCGGGAAGCGGAGGAAGCTGGCGTCATGCGCCAGTCTTTCGGCTCCGACGCTCGTCGACGCAGGTTGAACACGCGTTCGATACCCTGGGGGGAGTGCGCTGGCGCGACATCGACGGCGACGACGCCCAGGACCACGGCCAACCGGCGCTGTTCGACGGTGTCGACGGCGCCGTGGTCGAGCGCCGCCGGGGAGAGGGACAGTTCCGGGGCATGGAGTTCCTGCACGTCCGGACGAGGACGATCATCAACAGCCTCCCGGCCCGATCCCGGCTCCCGTTCCGGCACACCATCAACGCCTACCGGGGGTGCAGCCACGCGTGCTCGTACTGCTTCGCCCGACCCAGCCACGAGTGGCTCGAGCTCGACATCGACGAGGGCTTCGAGCGCCAGGTCGTGGTCAAGGTCAACGCCGTGGAGCGGCTGGCGGTCGAGCTCGCCCCCCGGCGTTGGGCGGGCGAGCCCATCGCCATGGGCACCAACACCGATCCCTACCAACGGTGTGAGGTCATCTATGGGCTCACCCGGGGGCTCATCGAGGTCCTGGCCGCCGCCCGCAACCCTTTCTCGGTGCTGACCAAGTCGACGCTCGTGGTCCGCGACCTCGAGCTGCTCGCCGACGCCGCTCGGCGCACCGACGTGAGCGTCAACCTCTCGATCGGCACCCTTGACCCCGACGTGTGGCTGGCCACCGAGCCGGGGACCCCGCATCCAAAGCGGCGGGTCGAGGCCATCGCCCGCCTGCGCCAGGCCGGCATCCCCTGCGGGGTGCTCGTCGCCCCTGTGCTGCCCGGACTGTCCGACGGTGCCGACCAACTCGATGCCGTGGTGGCAGCCTGCGTCGAGGCCGGGGCGTCGAGCATCTCGGGGGGCCAGCTCGTGTACCTGAAGCCGGGCACCCGGGAGGTGTTCCTCGGCCACCTGGCCCGTACCCACCCCCACCTGGTCCAGCGCTACCAGGCTTGGTACCCCGGAACCTACGCCCCAGCCGACCAGCGTCAGCGGGTGAGGCGGCTGCTCGACGACTCCATCCGCCGGCGCCGGGGCACGCAGGTGGAGGTGAGGGCCAACCGCGCCCCGAGGCGGCGCCCACCAACGGCGGCACCGAGGCCACCGGTACCGTCCTCGACTCAGCTCCGGCTGGGAGTGTGACGCCGACGTCGCCGTGGTGGGCTTGACTGACCGGCGTGGACGCTGACGCCGCCGCCGGGTTGGCGTCGCTGCGGGCGGAGTACCGCCGCCAGGGGCTGGCGGAGAGCGACGTCGATCCCGATCCCCTGGTCACGTTCAGAACCTGGCTCGACGCCGCCGTGGCCGCCGGCCTCAACGAACCCAACGCCATGGTGCTGTCCACGGTGGACGCCCGCTCCCGCCCTCACGCCCGAGCCGTGCTCCTCAAGGGACTCGACCGGCGCGGCTTCCGGTTCTTCACCAACCACCGCAGTGACAAGGCCCGCCAGCTCGCCGCCAACCCCTCGTGCGCCCTCACCTTCGTGTGGCCCGCCCTCGCTCGCCAGGTCCGGGTCACCGGCACTGCCGATCGCATCGCCGACGCCGAGGCCGCCGCCTACTTCGCCACCCGGCCGCGAGGGAGCCGGCTGGGGGCGTGGGCGTCAGCCCAGAGCGAGGTGATCGCCGGGCGGGACGTGCTGGACCGGCGCCTGGCCGAGCTCGAGGCTCTCTACGCCGACACCGACGACATCCCCCTCCCCCCGTTCTGGGGCGGCTACGTGGTCGTGCCCGACACCCTCGAGCTGTGGCAAGGCCGCCCCAACCGCCTCCACGACCGCCTCCGCTACAGCCGCCCCCACCCCGGCGCCCCCTGGCACCGACAACGCCTCGCCCCCTGACCCGCGCTCCCGATGGCGAGAATCGGGTGTGATCGTTCGGGCGCACGAACCTCAACTCGTCCTCGAACCTCCGCTCCCAGGACGAGCCCAATGTGCGGTGAACGGGTCGGCCCAGCTCACCTTCGCCGGTCGGGCGGCGGCCACCACCCGGTAGCGGGCCAGGGCCGGGGTGCTCGCCGAGCCCCGGCGTTCGCCGTCGACCCAGATGTCGAGGCGTCCGCCCATGGGGATGATCGTGGCCCACACCTGGGGCGGCTCGTCGCCGGTCGGGCCGGTGCCCCGGAGCGCTCGGATGCTGCCGGTGTTGATCAGCTGCTGCATGAGCTCGGCCATCTCACGATCGGTGGCCGTGCCCGCCCGGTAGCGAGCCAGCACCTCTTGCATCTCGCCAGGGAGCTCCTCGGGCTCGCCCTCGGGGTCGGCCCACCCGGGATGCCGCTCGCCGCCGCCGCCTGCCCTCATCCGCCGGTCACCTTACCGACCGCTGTGAACCGCCCCGCTGGCGGCACCGGCGTCAGCGCTCGGGCTCGCCACCGGCCACCGTCACCGGCACTGGCCGCGCCCCGGCCTGGGTGGCCGGCTCCACCTGGGGAGGGGGACCGGAGGTCTGGGTTCGCCGCCGTCTGGCCACCACTCCCAGCACGCTCAGCAGCACCGCCGCCCCCAGCACCAACCCGAGGCCGGTCCCGCCGTCGGCCAACCAGGACGTCGCCGCCGCCGACCAGTCGCCCACCAGGCCCACCGGGCTCACCGCCGCCCTCAGCGGATCCATGGCGTAGATCCCGTACACGAGGAAGTAGACCCCGACCACCACCAGCAGCCCACCGGCGAGCCGGTCGGCATAGCGCAAGGCGTGGCGCAGCCGCCGCACCATCGACTCCCGGGCCAGGGCGAGGGCGAGGGACACGGCCATGAGCAGCACGCTCATCCCCATCCCGTAGGCCACGAATGCCAGGAGCCCCGACAGACGGTTGATGCGCTGGGCTGCGCCGGCAACCACCGTCAGGAAGACCGGGAGGGTGCACGAAAGCGACGCCACCGCATAGGAGACGCCGAAGACGACCATCGACGCGAAGCTGCGGCTCCTCCCACCGCGCTCGAGGCGGGGCAGTGCCACCTTCAGCCGGTGTCCCGCCAGCATGGCCACACCCATCCCCAACAGACCTGCGCCCACGACGAGCGTCAACCACGGCATGGCCGAGTAGATCCCCGTCACCCCGGCACTGATGGGAAGCCCGAGCGTGGCGAACACCGCCAAGAACCCCAGCGACACCGCTGCTGCCGCCCACAGCGCCCTCGGCACCCGCCCGCTGCTGTCGACCTCGGCGTCATCGAGGCCGATGAAGTACGAGAGGTAGGCGGGCAGCATCGGGAAGCCGCACGGGTTCACGAAGGCCACCAGCCCGGCGGCGAAGCCGTAGGCGAGGGTCTCGGTCACCGCAGAAGCTCCTCGACCTTCTGGTGCAGCTGATCGGCTGACACCTCGCCGGCGTGGGTGCCCAGGACAACGCCCTCGGCCGACACGAACACCGTGGAGGGCATGGCCACCACCCCGAGAGCTTGGGCGAGCTCCCCGGCCGGGTCGCGCGCGATGTCGTAGCTCACGCCGGTGCGCTCGACCAGCTCGGTGGCGTTGCCGACCGAGTCGCGCAGGTTCACCCCGAGGAAGCCCACGCCGCCACCGAGCTCTTGGTGCACCGACTCGAACGCCGGCATCTCGGCCACGCACGGCGGACACCACGAGGCGAAGAAGTTGATCACCAGGGGGGTTCCCCGGTAGTCGGCGAAGGACCCCAGGCCTCCCTCGAGCATGCTGAAGTTCCCTGCGGGGAGGGGCTGGCCGGTGGGGTCACCGCCCACCAAAGGAGGGGGCGCGGGGTCCTGGTCGTCCCCCGAGAAGCGGAGCTCGATCTCCGGCGTGGGCTGGCCGCCGGCACCGGGCGACGGCGCCAGCACGGCGGCCACGGCCATGGCCGCGGCCAGGGCCACCACGGCGGCGACGGTCCCGAGCACCAGCGGATGGCGACCGCGGCGGATGAGCGTCGGCGAACCCGGCGAAGGCGGCGCCGGTGGCAGGGACACTTCGGTGTCAGGCGGGGTGGCCATGGGGCCCCAACGTAGCTCCGTCATCGCCTCCGCCTCCGGCGGGTCAGGCCGAGCGGATCTCCGGGACCACCACCACGTCGACACCGTCGATGACCACGATCTCGGCCGGGCGGTACTTCGGAGGTCGACCCCGACGGCGCTTGTGAGCGATCCGCCCGTTCTCGAACAGCTCGCCTCCCCACACGCCACACGGCTCGGCTCGCTGCAGCGCCCCTTGGAGGCACCACAGGCGCACCGGGCACGACGAGCACAGGTGCTTGGCCCTGGCGATGTCGTGGAGGTCCTCGGAGAAGAACAGCTCGAGGAGCGATCCGGTGCCGTCGTTGCAGGCGGCCCGGGCAGTCACGTCTTCGATGAGGTGTTCGTCGATGGGCGCCTCGGTGACCATGGTTCGTTTCCTTCCTGAGGGGGGGAAGCTCGAAGATCCAAGGGAAAAACAAGAAAGGCCGTCGGGATGCCCCGACGGCCTGTGGAACTTCGACGCTGGCGGTTGGCTAGGTCGAAGGCTCCCTCAGCCGGGGGGCACCCTTGGCGAGCATCGCCCGGGGTGCGTTCCCGAAGCCGGCGGGAATCTCGGTCACGATGGATCCGGACCAGAGACGGCACGGTGCGTCGAGGAGATGGGCGTGGGCAGCGGGCGCGGGGCGGCGGTAGACGAGGCCGGTGAGCGGAGCGAACCCGGGTACGTCGGTGCCCGAACGGTTCGTGCTCCATTGCGGAGTGGTGTAGTCGCTGTACCTCATCACACCTCCTCGGGCCACTCGACCGGCTGTGACCTCGTCCGACGCGAGGTCCGCAGGCATCGCACCACGCTTCCCGCCGTCCGTCAACCGCTTTTCTCGGCGACGGGCGTCTTCCCGCCCTGAGCGACCCCGGCGGCGGCCAGGGCGGCGAGGGCGAGCACAACCCCCGCGACCACCACGGCGGCGCGCACCCCGGTGCTTCGGGCCACCACGCCCCCAACCAGGGCGCCGACGGGGACGGCCGCCCACACCCTCACATGGAAGGCGGCCAGCGCCTGGTCGCGCCGGCGCATGGGCGCGTCGAGGTGCAGCACGGCGTCCACCAGCACGGCGGCCGCCATGCCTGCGCCGGCGCCGACCGCCAGGCCGGCAACGGCCACCAGTGGATCGGCCGGGTCGGCCACGAGGCCGGCGCCGAGGTAGCCGACGCCGGCAGCGACGAGAGCGGCTGCCGCACCACGGCGCAGACCGAGGAGCTGGCCGACGGTGGGCGCCAGCGACGCGCCCGCGGCGGCGGCGCCGGCCAAGGCCATCAGCACCAGGGAGAACGCCAGGGGGCCCACGGCGAGGTCGTCGAGGGCGAACAGCACCAGCACCCCGAGCACGGCGCCGCTCGCACCGTTCGACACCGCCGCCACCGCGGTCACGGCGCCGGTGCCCGGAACGAGGGAGGTCACACCGGTGCGCCCCGCGCCGGGCGCTGGCGTGTCCTCTGCCGGCCGGGGCTGCAGCGTCAGCGCACCGAGGGCGGCGAGGGCGAAGATGCCGATGGCGACGAGGAACGGGAGGCCCGCCGTCGCGGCGAAGAGCAGGCCGCCCAACGGGAGCCCGACGGCTGCCAGCCCGACCATCCCCCGGCGTGCCAGGCCGTCGCTGGCGATCGGATCGGCCGACGCCTCGACCGTCCCGGCAAGGGCCTCGCCCAGCCCCAGCACCACGGCGGCGGCGGCGACCACGAGCAGCGTCTCGACTCCGGCCAGGGCGACCACGCCCACCAGGGCGACCGTGGCGGCCCGGAGGGTGGACGCCAACCCGAGGACGGTTCGCTGGTCGCCAGCCCCGAGCACGCCGGAGCCGAGCACGGCGAGCGCCGCCCAGGGCAGATGGTGGGCGGCGGCCACCCCGGCGACCAGCAGCGGGTCGCGGGTCAACCCGGCGGCGAGCAGGGGCAGCGCCACCGCCACGACCCCGTCACCGGCACCGGCGAGCGCCACCGAGCGCGCCAGCCGCCGGCGGTCGGCCTCGGCATCCACCCGTCGGGCCACGAAGGGCCACCGTAGGCGCCGACCAGCCGGCGATCGGGGAGGGCACGCCGGCCGGCTACCGGTCCCTTTCGGCCATCGGCCACAGTGAGGGCGTGAAACACGGGGTGGCGCCGGTGGAGCTCGTCGACTTCCCGGGGAAGGGGAGGCGCTTCACCACCCGGGTCAAGGTCCGCTTCGGCGACACCGATCCCCGGTCCCGGCTGCGCCTCGACGCCCTCGCCCGCCTGGTGCAAGACGCCGGCGACGACGATCTCGCCGACTCCGGGCTCGATCCGTTGTCGCCCTGGGTGGTGCGCCGCACGTCGGTGTGGGCGCCGGATGGTTGGCCGCGGCTCGGAGAGCCGCTCGAGGTCGCCACGTTCTGCAGCGGCTTGGGGAGCCGCTGGGGGGAACGGCGAACCTCGGTGACCTCCCCGAGCGCCGCGGTGGAGGTCGCTGCGGTGTGGATCTTCCTCGACCACCAGGGCCGCCCCGCCCCCCTCGGCGAGCCGTTCCGCTCGATCTACGCGCCCTCGGCCAACGACCGCCGCACCTCGACCCGTCTCCACCACCCCCCTCCGCCGCCCGCTGCCGACTCCCGACCGTGGCCGCTGCGAGCGTCTGATCTCGACATCTACGACCACGTCAACAACGCCGTGGTGTGGATGGCGGTCGAGGACGAGCTCGCCCGTCACCGCCTGATCCCACGCTCCGCCGACGTCGAGTACCACGCACCCGTCGACGCCGGCGACGAGGTGGAGCTGCGCAGCCAGCGCGACGACGCCACCCTGCGGCTGTGGCTGACCGGCGGAGATCGAGTTCGAGCCTCGGCGGTGGTCGTAGCCGCCGGCCCCCGTGGGTGACGCCCTCGCCTTCCTCGTCGGCTGGGGAGCCGGTTGGTGGCTGTTGTGGCGGATCCCCGTCCCGGCGCCGGTACGCCGGACCGACCGGCCGGCCGTGTCGGTCATCATCCCTGCCCGCGACGAGGAGGCGTCGCTGCCGACGCTGCTCGATTCGCTGCGCCCCCAGCTCCGCCCCGGCGACGAGGTCGTCGTGGTCGACGACCACTCCGACGACGCCACCGCCGCCGTGGCGGCGGACGGCGGAGCGACGGTGGTGGCCGCCCCGGAGCTTCCTCCCGGCTGGGTGGGCAAGAGCTGGGCCTGCCACACCGGTGCCGCCCGGGCCACCAACGACGTCATCGCCTTCCTCGACGCCGACACCCGCCTCGAGGCCGGGGGCCTCGACCGCCTCGTCGTCGGGCATCGCCACTCCGGCGGGCTGTACTCGGTCCAGCCCTGGCACGACGTTGCTCGACCCCACGAGCGGCTGGCGGCCCTGTTCAACGTGGTGGCGCTGATGGGCACCTCCGCCTTCACGCCCCTCGGTCCCCGGCGCTCGGTGGGGGCGTTCGGTCCGTGCCTGGTGACCACCGCAGGCGACTACCGCGCCAGCGGGGGCCACGCTGGGGTCCGAGGGGAGGTGCTCGACGACCTGGCCCTGGCCTCGCGCTACCGAGCCGCCGGCCTACCCGTGGCCCTCCGCGGCGGGCGGGGGACGATTCGCTTCCGGATGTACCCGCGGGGGATCGGCCAGGTGGTGGAGGGGTTCTCGAAGAACTTCGCCGCCGCCGCCTCCTCGATCCGCCCGCTCACGGTCGTGGCCATCAGCGCGTGGATCGCCGCCCTCAGTGCCCCCGCCGCTCTCGCCCCCGCCGACCCGGTCCTGGCGGCGATGTGCTACCTGGCCGTCGCCGGGCAGCTGGTCGTGCACCTGCACCGCACCGGCGGGTTCGGCTCGATCACCGCGCTGGCGTACGTGGTGCCGCTGGCGTTCTTCCTGGCCGTGTTCGCCCGGTCGCTGTGGTTGACGTTCGCTCGCCGGGAGGTCAGGTGGAAGGGGCGGGGGGTGCCGACGCGTCGGGGGGCGGCTTGAACATGGCCTCCCGATAGAAGCGCATCTCGGCCACGCTTTCGCGCACGTCGTCGAGGGCGCGGTGGCCGCCGGCTTTGCGGGGGGCGGCGTCGAGCAGGCCGGGGTACCAGCGCCGAGCCAGCTCCTTCAGCGTCGACACGTCGACCGAGCGGTAGTGGAGGTGGTCCTCGATCTCGGGCAGGTAGGCGGCGAGGAAGCGGCGATCGGTCCCGATCGAGTTGCCACACAACGGGACGGTGCCGGCCTCGGGGACGTGCTCCACGAGGAACGCCAGCGTGGCTCTGCCTGCGTCTGCCAACGTGGTGGTGGAGCCCTCGATGGCGGCGAGCAGCCCGCTACGGGTGTGCATGTCGCGCACGGTGTCGTCCATGGCCTTCAGCACCTCAGGGGGCTGGTGGATTACCAGGTCGGGGCCCTCGGCCACCACCTCGAGCTCGTCGTCGGTGACGAGGGTAGCGATCTCGACGATGGCGTGGCGACCGGGATCGAGCCCCGTCATCTCGAGGTCCATCCACACCAACATCGCCTGATCCTAATGGGGGTCGACCATCTCGCCCCGATGCCGGCCGGCGCTGTCCCGGGCCGCCAGCAGGCCAGCACGGTGTGGTCCAGCCCTGGCATTCCACCGCTGGATCGTGCTTCTGCCGACCGGTGAGTGACCCGCCTCCTAGGCTGCGTCGGTGCTGGAGGTCCCCGTGGTGCGCCTCGACCCCGAGCTGCCGCTACCGGCCTACGCCCGCCCCGGCGATGCCGGCGCCGATCTCCTGGCTCGGGAGAGCGCGCTGCTCGGGGCCCGAGGAGGCCGGGCGCTGGTGCCCACCGGGCTGGCCTTGGCGCTGCCCGACGGCTGGGCGGGGCTGGTGCTGCCCCGCAGCGGGTTGGCCCTGCGCCACGGCATCACCTGTCTCAACGCTCCGGGGCTCATCGACGCCGGCTACCGCGACGAGTTGCGCGTCCTGCTCGTCAACACCGACCCGGCCCACGACTACCAGGTACGCCGGGGCGACCGCATCGCCCAGCTCGTCGTGCAACAGGTGGCGCACCTCGCCTTCACTCCCGTTGCCACCCTCCCCGGGTCCACGCGCGGCGCCGGGGGGTTCGGCTCGACCGGTCGCTAGCCCTCTGCTTCGGCGAGCGGTGCGCTACTGGTCGGCGCCCTCCCAGAAGCGCTCCTCTCGCCGGGAGCGGTAGCGGCGGGGGTCAGCGGGGATGGCATCGACGCCCTGGCCGTCGGTCGTGTCGTCCGTCGCCGGCGTGGGCGCGGGCACGGGCGACGACGTCGAAGCGGCGGCGGGGGGCGACACGGTGCCGGCGACGAAGACGGCGAGGGCGGTGGTGAGGGGTACCGACGCCACCAGGCCGATGCTGCCGGCCAGGGCCCGGACGACCTCGACGGCCACGGACTCACCGTTGACGACGTCCCCCAGGCTCTGATCGGCCTGGGTGAAGAGCAGGAACAGTGGCAGCGACGCACCGGCGTAGGCCAGGACGAGGGTGTTGACGGTGGAGGCGATGTGGTCGCGGCCGATGCGCAGGGCCGCCCGGTAGAGGTTCCAGCGCCCGTAGTCGGGCTTGGCCCCCTGCAGCTCCCAGACCGCCGACACCTGGGTGATGGTGACGTCATCGAGCACGCCGAGGGCGCCGATCACGATGCCGCCGAGCAGCAGGCCCCGCAGGTCGACCTGGCCGGCGGTGACCTGGAGGAACGACGCCTCTTCGTCGGCCAGCCCACTGAACTGGGCGGCGTCGACGAACACCGACGCCAACAGCCCCACCAGGGCCAAGCTGGCGAGCGTGCCGATCAGGGCGATAGTGGTCCAGGCGTTGAGGCCGTGGGCGAGGTACAGGGCGAAGGTGGCAATGACCGCCGAACCGACCAGGGCCACGGCGAGGGGGTTGGACCCGCCGAGGATGGCAGGGAGCACGAAGGTGGTGAGCACCACGAGGCTCACCACCAACCCGAGCAGGGCCCGCACGCCCTTCCAGCGGCCGAGACCCACGACCGCCACCACGAAGAACCCCGTCAGCAACAACAGCGGCGAGCGGCGCTCCCGGTCGGCGAAGCTGTACTCGAAGCCGGCTCCGGCGTCGGGGAAGTAGCCGAGGACGATGGTGTCGCCGCGTTCGAGCCGCAGGGCGGCGTTGACGTCGGACTGCTCCTGAAGGTCGACCACCTCGCCCTCGTCGGGCCCTTCCAGCAGCATCGCTTGCGAGCGGGAGCAACGTACCCCGGCGTCGGGTGGCGTGCCGGTGCACGGTCCCCGCTCGACCGACACGACCTCGGCGTCGAACTGCTCCAGCGGTGCGCCCAGCGTCGGTACCAACGCCCCGCCATCGCTCCCCGGCCACAGGGCGATCACGCCGACGGCGGTTGCGACCAGGAACGGCACCACCAGCACGACCAGGAGCCGGCGGGCCCGGGGTGAGGCCGATCCAGCGGCGGGGCCGTGGGCGTGGGCGTGGGCGGAGGGGGCGGCCATGGTGCCAGCGTGCCTCATGAACCGAGCCGACGCTGCCGACCCGGTGGTTCGCACACCGAGCTCGCGGCGCGCCTAGGGCTCGCCGGCACCTACCTCAGCGAGCTCCCTCAGGCGCTCCAGGCTGCGCGACAGCAGCCGGGAAACGTGCATCTGGCTGATGCCGAGGCGGTGGGCGATCTCCGACTGGGTCTTGCCCTGGTAGAAGCGCAGGTACAGCATCAGCTGCTCGCGCTCGGGCAGCTCGGCCATCAGCGGGGTCAGCGCCGCCCGGCGCTCGGCCCTGGCCAGCTCGGGGTCGAGCTGGCCGAGCTGGCCGAGCAATCCCGGGCTCTCCTCGTCGTCGCTGCGCCCGGCGTCGAGCGACGCCGAGCGATAGGCCGACCCGGCGTCGACGGCCTCGATGACCTCGTCCTCGCTGGTGCCCGCCCGTACCGCGATCTCGGCCACGGTGGGCGAGCGCCCCAGCTCCAGCTGGAGGTCATCGATCACGCCGGTGACCCGCAGGTGCAGCTCCTGGACCCGCCGGGGCACCCGCACCGCCCACCCCTTGTCGCGGAAGTGGCGCTTGAGCTCGCCCACGATGGTCGGGGTGGCGAAGGTGGTGAACTCGAGCCCCCGAGCCGGGTCGAAGCGCTCGACGGCCTTGACGAGCCCGAGCGACGCGACCTGCACGAGGTCATCGAGCGGCTCGCCCCGGTTCGAGAAGCGGCGGGCCAGGTACTCGGCGAGACCCAGGTGAGCCTCGATGAGGCGGTCGCGCACAACGGGATTCCGGGTGGTAGCGAACTCCTGGAACGCCTCGGCCAGAGCCTCCTTGTCGTAGCGGTCGAGGCTCATGGCGACGCCGTCCGCCGCTTCAACAGCCGAAAGCGCATGATCCCGTCGCGGAGACTGACCTCGTGCTCGTCCACGACGGCGGTGAGGATGAGATTCGACAGCTCGTCGTTCGCATCCCGGCTGACGGGAGGCAGCGAGTCACTGAGCCCTTCGATGACCAGGCCGTCGTGCTCGAGCCGGTAGTCGATGGTGAGGCTGCCTTCGCCGCCCTTGGTGCCCACCATGGCGAAGCACAGCTCGTCGAGGGCGATCTTCAGGTCCTCGACCTGGTCGAAGCTGAACCCCAGCCGGCTGGCCAGCCCGGCAGCGGTGAGGCGGGCGACCCGCAACAGCTGGGGCGTCGCCGGCATGGTGAGGCGAACCTGTTCACCCGACCCGTCGGTCACGCTCGTGCTCCCCGTCCCGTCGTCATGGCGCTGACGGCGAAGCTAACACTGCCCGCCGGGCGCTCCGCGGTGCCGGTCCACGATCATCGCCGGTCGCAAGGCTAGGTTGGCAGCACGATCATGGAGACGTCCCAGGAGCTCGTCCGGCTCGAGATCCCCGCCCGGCCCGCCTTCGTGGGCGTGGCCCGTACGGTCGTCGCCGCGGTGGCGACGTCGGTGCGAGGCATCGACGACGACCGTCTCGAGGACCTACGCATCGCCGTCTCCGAAGCGTGCACCAACGCCGTCGAGGCGCACCAGGCGGTGGGCATGCATCAGCGGGTGGTCCTGCGGTGCCTGCTCGACGCCGCCAGCCTCGAGATCAGGGTGGAGGACAGCGGTAGCGGGTTCGACCCCGCCGCCGTGCCCCTGCGCCCGCCGGTGGGCGACCCCGCCCACCTTCGGACCGAACGAGGTTGGGGGATCCAGCTCATCCGGGCTCTGGTCGACGAGGTGAAGTTCCTGCCGAGCAGCGAAGGGACCGCCGTGCACCTCACCATGCGGCGGATGTGACTCGTCAGCGAGACCAGAGGTTGGACGAGCGAGCAGTGCCGAGGGTGGTCGGAGGGAATTGGATCCTCTTGTGAAGTTTGCGGGGCAAGGCGGTCGGGAAGTCTCTGGCCGTCCCGGTCCGGGGGTGCCGTGACGCGAGCTACCAACTGGCACGTGGGGCAGCGGAGGCAGCAACGCAGATGAACAGTGCCCTCGAAGTCGAAGACCAGGCGCCGAGGTCGTCGTTCGCTACCGTTCAGGCGGTGCTGTTCGACCGAGACGGCACCCTCGTGATCGACGTCCCTTACAACGGCGACCCGGCCCTGGTCGAGCCCGTGCCCGGCGCCACCGAGGCACTCCAGCGACTCCGGGCAGCGGGGCTGCCCATCGCTGTGATCAGCAACCAGAGCGGTGTCGCTCGTGGCTTGCTCTCGCCGGCCGAGGTCGACGCCGTCAACCTCCGGGTGGCGGAGCTCCTCGGCCCGTTCGCCGGCTTCTGGGTCTGCCCCCACGGACCCACCGACGGATGTGCCTGCCGCAAGCCGGCTCCCGGTCTGGTGCTGGCCGCTGCCGCTGCCCTCGGCGTCGCCCCCGGAGCCTGCGCGGTCATCGGCGACATCGGCGCCGACGTCGAGGCGGCCGACGCCGCCGGAGCGCGGGGCGTGCTCGTGCCCACCGCGGTGACCCGGCCGGCCGAGGTGAGCGCCGCACACGAGGTGGCGCCCGACCTGGCCACCGCCGTCGATCTCCTGCTGGCGGACGGGGACCGCCCGTGACGGGGCAGCGCCCCCACGTGCTGGTCGCACGACTCGACAACGCCGGCGACGTGTTGCTGTCAGGGCCGGCCGTGCGGGCGGTGGCTGCCGGTGCCGGGCGGGTGACCCTGCTCGCCGGTCCGGCCGGGCGCGCCGCCGCCGAGCTGCTCCCGGGCGTGGACGCGGTGGTGGTCTTCGACGCCCCGTGGTCGGGCTTCGCGCCTCCGCCGGTCGATCCGGCGGCGGTGCGCGAGCTCGTCGACCACCTGGCCGCCCTGCACGTCGACGAGGCGGTGGTGCTCACGTCGTTCCATCAGAGCCCGCTGCCACTGGCCCTGCTGCTGCGCATGGCCGGCGTGGCCCGCATCTCGGCGGTCAGCGTCGACTACCCGGGCTCACTGCTCGATGTCCGCCACGCCGTGGCCGACGACCACCACGAGGTCGAGCGGGCGCTGTCACTCGCCGCCGCCGTCGGCTACCCGCTCCCGAGCGGCGACGACGGCCGGCTGGCCGTGCGCCGGCCGCTTCCGACGTGGCGCCCCTTCGACGAGCCCTACGTGGTGGTGCACCCGGGGGTCTCGGTGCCAGCTCGCGCCTGGCACCCCGGCCGCTTTGCCGCCCTGGTCGACGCCTTGGCCGATGGCGGGTGGCGGGTAGCGGTCACCGGTTCGCCGGCCGAAGCCCGACTGACCGCCAGGGTGGCGGGCCCGCCACGGGAGGGCGTCGCCGACCTGGGGGGTTGCACTGATCTGGCCGGTCTGGCCGGGGTGCTCGAAGGCGCCTCGGTCGTGGTGTGCGGCAACACCGGACCCGCCCACCTCGCCGCCGCCGTGGGCACACCGGTGGTCTCCCTGTTCGCCCCGGTGGTACCGGCGTCGAAGTGGGCGCCCTGGGGGGTGCCCGTGGCCCTGCTGGGGGACCAGTCGATCGCCTGCGCCGGCTGCCGGGCCCGCACCTGTCCGGTTCCCGGGCACCCGTGCTTGTCGGTGGTCACCGTCGACGCCGTGATCGCCGAGCTCACTCGCCTGGGCGGTCCCCACCCCCCAGCGAGAGGAGGCGACGACCGGGCTCGACCGGTCCTCCAGCAAGCGGGGGCGGCATGAGGATCGCCATGGTGTCGGAGCACGCCAGCCCCCTCGCCACCCTCGGCGGCGTCGACGCCGGCGGCCAGAACGTCCACGTCGCCGACCTGGCCCGAGCCCTCGGTCGCCTCGGGGCCGAGGTGGTGGTCCACACCCGCCGGGACGACCCGGCCCTGCCCCGCACCGTCGACTTCGCCCCCAACGTAGTGGTCGACCACGTCGACGCCGGGCCCGCCGCTCCGGTCCCCAAGGACCAGCTGCTGCCGTTCATGCCCCGGTTCAGCAGAGAGCTGCACGAGGTCTGGCAGTCGCAGCGCCCGGACGTGGTCCACTCCCACTTCTGGATGTCGGGCCTGGCCGCCCTCGGCGCCGCCCAGCCCCTCGGCATCCCCGTGGCCCACACCTACCACGCCCTGGGCGTGGTGAAGCGGCGCCACCAGGGAGCGCACGACACGAGCCCGGCGGCTCGCATCGACGTCGAGCGGATGCTCGCCACGGGTGTCGACCGCGTGATAGCCACCACCGCCGACGAGGCCCTCGAGCTGCTGGCACTGGGCGCCGATCTCGACCGCATCACCGTCGTGCCCTGTGGCGTCGACCTCGAGCGCTTCCGTGCCGAGGGTCCCGCCGACGAACGCCGGACCGCCTGCCGGAGGCGGGTGGTGGTGGTCAGCCGCCTGGTCGAGCGCAAAGGGATCGGCAACGTGATCGCCGCCGTCGCCCAGCTCCCCGACGTCGAGCTCGTGATCGCCGGTGGGCCCCCGGCCGCCATGCTCGACGACGACGACGAGGCCCGTCGGTTCCAGTCGCTCGCCGCCTCGCTGGGCGTCGCCGATCGGGTGGAGCTGCGGGGGGCGGTCCCTCGCGAGGCGGTGCCGCCGCTGCTGCGGTCGGCCGACGTCGTGGCCTGCTGCCCCTGGTACGAGCCGTTCGGGCTGGTGGCGGTGGAGGCAATGGCCTGCGGCGTGCCGGTGGTGGCGTCGGCGGTGGGTGGCCTGGCCGAGACCGTGGCCGACGGGGTCACCGGGATCCTCGTGCTCCCCCGCCAACCTCGAGGAATCGCCGAAGCGCTGGGGCGGCTGCTCGATGACGAGCGGCGACGGCGGGCCATGGGCGCCGCCGGCCTGCGGCGGGCCCAGCGCTTCGGCTGGGAGCGCATCGCCGAGCAGACCCTGGAGGTGGCCAGGAGCCTGGTGATGGCCCGCTCCCACGCCGGGGAGCCGGCGTGAGCCGCCCGGTCCCCTCCGGCGCCGAACACCTGGCCGCGCTCGCCGGGCCCCTCGCCGCCCTCGACGGCGAGGTCGAACGCATTGAGGGCTGGGGACGCCACCTCGCGGCGGTGCTGACCGGCGGCGGCCGCCTGCTCACCGCCGGCAACGGCGGCAGTGCCGCCCAGGCCCAGCACCTCACCTCCGAGCTGGTGGGCCGCTACCGGGACGACCGCCCACCGTTCAGCGCCATCGCCCTGTGCGCCGAGTCCTCCAGCGTCACCGCCATCGCCAACGACTACGGCGCCGACGACGTCTTTGCCCGGCAGGTGCGGGCGCACGGCCGCTCCGGCGACGTGCTGGTGGCCATCAGCACGTCTGGCCGCAGCCCCAACGTGGTCGCCGCCGCCGCCGCCGCCCGGGAGGTGGGCCTGACCGTCTGGGGGCTGACCGGGCCGGCGCCCAACCCGCTCCAGGCCGGCTGTGACGACGCCGTGGTCGTCGACAGCACCGCCACCGCCACCATCCAGGAGGTTCACCAGGTCGTCGTCCACCTCCTGTGTGCAGCGGTGGACTGTGCGATCGCCCCGGCCCCTGCTGGCGCGGCGGCTCCCCGACGCGGTGCGTCGGTCGTGGTCGTCGGCGACGCCCTGCTCGACCGCGACCTCGACGGGTCGGTGGAGCGGTTGTGCCCCGACGCCCCCGTGCCCGTGGTCGACGATCCCACCGAGCTCCTCCGCCCCGGCGGAGCGGCGCTGGCCGCGGTGCTGGCCGCCGCCGACGGCGCCGACGTCACCTTGGTCACCGCGCTCGCCGGTGACGAGCCCGGCCGGGCGCTGCACCGGCTGCTGGCCGACGCCGGGGTGGCGGTGATCGACGTCGGTCTCGGCGGGCCGACCCCTGAGAAGGTACGGGTGCGAGCGGGAGGCCGCTCGCTGGTGCGCATCGACCGGGGAGGCAGCGCTGCCCCCGTGGGCGAGCTCGACGCCGACGCCCACGCCGCGCTCGCCGACGCCGCTGCCGTGCTCGTGGCCGACTACGGGCGGGGGATGGCAGCCTCCCCCGGCGTCCGCCAGGCGCTGCGCCGCCTCGTCCCCCGCACGCCGGTGGTGTGGGACCCTCATCCCCGGGGTCCGGAGCCGGTTCCCGGGGTGCGCCTGGTCACCCCCAACCGCCACGAGGCGGCGCAGCGCGTTCCCCTGGGCGAGCACGCCGGCTCACCCATCGCCGCCGTCGCCGCCCGGGCCCGGGAGCTCACCCGCCGCTGGCAAGCGGGGGCCGTGGCGGTCACCATGGGCCCCTCGGGCGCGCTCGTCGCCGGTCCCGACGGCTCCTCGCTGCTCGTCCCGGTGGCGTCGCCCGCCGAGGGTGATCCCTGCGGTGCCGGAGACCGCTTCGCCGCCGCCGCTGCCTTCGCCCTGGCCGGCGGCGCCCTCGTCTCCGAAGCGGTGGAGACCGCCGTGGCCGCGGCATCGGCATTCGTCGCCGGCGGTGGCGCCGCCGCCATCTCGTTGCGTCCGACGGGGCCTCCCCCCACCCCCCGCGCCGCCGGCGTGCACGAGGTGGTGGCTCGGGTCCGGGCCGGCGGCGGCACCGTGGTGGCCACCGGTGGGTGCTTCGACCTGCTCCACGCCGGCCACGTCCACATGCTCCGAGCCGCCCGCGCCCTCGGGGACGCTCTGGTCGTGCTGCTCAACTCCGACGAGTCGGTGCGCCGCCTCAAGGGACCCGACCGGCCGTTGCAGGGCCAGGACGACCGAGCGGCCGTGCTCGCCGCCCTCGACTGCGTCGATGCCGTCGTGATCTTCGACGAGGACACCCCGGTCGAAGCCCTGGAGCGGCTCCGACCCGACGTCTTCGCCAAGGGCGCCGACTACGCCGTGGCCGACCTTCCCGAAGCCGCCACGCTGGCGTCGTGGGGCGGCGAGACCGTCGTCGTGCCCTACCTGCAAGGACGTTCCACCACCCGGCTCCTCGAGGAGGCCATCCGCCGTGCACCCTGACCCCAGCCACTGGACCGTCGTCGTCACCGGAGGTGCCTCCGGCCTCGGCGCCGGCGTCGCCACCCGGTTGGCCGCCACCGGAGCCACCCCCGTCGTCCTCGATCGCCGCCCCCCGGCTGGTGGGCTCCCCTTCGAGCAGGTCGACCTGGCCGATTCCAAGGACGCCGAAGAAGCGGTGCGGCGGGTGGGCGACGCCCACGGTGGCATCGATGCTGTCGTCACGTGCGCTGGCATCGACGTCCCCGGCGCCCTCGTCGACGTGCCCACCGACACCTGGGAGCGGATCGTCGCCGTCAACCTCTTCGGTACCGCCGCCGTGGTACGCGCTGCCCTCCCCTGGCTGGAGGCAGCCGAGGGGCGGATCGTCACCGTGGCCTCGACGCTGGGCCACAGGGCGCTCGGTGACGCGACCGCCTACTGCGCCTCGAAGTTCGGGGTGGTCGGCTTCACCCGGGCGCTCACCGCCGAGCTACGGGGGCGGGTCGGCGTGACCCTGCTTACCCCCGGGGGCATGCACACCGCCTTCTTCGACGAGCGGGAGGAGCGCTACCGCCCCTCCCCCGACGCCCGCCTGTGCCAGCCCGGCGACGTGGCCGCCGCCGTGATCTTTGCCCTCTCCCAGCCGTCCGGATGTGACATCAAGGAGCTGGTCGTCGCCGCCCCCACCGAGTCGTCCTGGCCCTAGGTGTTCCTCTCACGGACGTTGGTGACGCGGTAGGGGTCCACCACTGCGAAG
>JADDQY010000008.1 GCA_016781135.1 Actinomycetota bacterium | reverse complement strand
CGACCGGGGCAAGTGCACGTGTGACTGCGGTGACCGCTGCGACCGTGACCGCTGCGACGACCGCGACCCGTGGGGGAGCGTGGCCCGTGGTGGGGGTGGCGACGCCAGCGTCGACCAGTCGGCCGAGGTGAACAACTCGGGCACCGCCGCAGCCAACACCGGTGGCAACGTCGCTGTCGGGAACAGCTCCAGTAACTCGGCGAGCAACACGCAGTCCGCGACTGCCGTCGACCGCCGCCGCTAACTCACCACCTCGATCAAGCTTCGCTGCCCGGGCTTCGGCCCGGGCAGCGTCGCGTCCAGGGTCAGGCGGCGGCGGCGGCGGCGAAGGCAGCGAGGGCGTCGTCGCTGTAGAGCACGAAGCGGACCTCGGCCACCCGGGTGGAGGCCGACCGCACCGCCGCCACCGCCACCGGAGCCGCCTCACCGAGCGGATAGCCGTAGATCCCACAGGAGATGGCGGGCAAGGCGACGCTGGTCGCCCCCAGCTCGTCGGCCACCCGTAGTGACGCAAGGTGGCAGGAGGCGAGCAGCTCCGAGCGGTCGATGGCGGCGGAGTACACCGGACCGACGGTGTGGATGACCCACCGGGCGGGCAGGCGCCCACCCGTGGTCGCCACCGCCTCCCCCGGGGGCAACCCGTCGGGGAAGCGCTCGGCCCGCAGACGACGGCACTCGGCCAGGATCTCCGGCCCGCCCCGGCGGTGGATGGCGCCGTCGACCCCGCCACCTCCGAGGAGTGACGAGTTGGCGGCGTTGACCACCGCGTCGACCTCCTGCTCGGTCAGGTCGCCCCGCACCACGCTGATCCGACTCACAGACCTCATCTTTGTCCGGTTGCCCCCTCAACTACCGCTGAGCTCGACACGGAACGGGGCAGGAGCCCGCCCTAGTCTTGCCATCGTGTACGTGGAGCGTCTCGCCCGGGTCCGCCAGCGGATGGATCAGCTCAGGATCGACGTGCTCCTGTTGTCGGTGGGCGCCGACCTCCCCTGGCTGACCGGCTACCGGGCCATGCCCCTGGAGCGCCTCACCATGCTCGTCGTTCCATCCACCGGCGAGGCCACCCTGGTGGTTCCCCGCCTGGAGGCTGCTCGCGTGGTCGAGCACCCGGAAGTGTTTCGCCTCCGGCCCTGGGACGAGGCCGACGACCCCGTTGCGCTGGTCGCCCGCCTGGCCGGCGCTCCCGGCACCGTGGCCGTCGGGGATCGCACGTGGGCCCGCTTCGTGGTCGAGCTCCAGGACCGGCTCGGTGGCACCCGCTGGCTCGCCGCCAGCACCGTCACCGCAGCCTTGCGAGCGACCAAGGACCCCGCCGAGGTGGCGGCCTTGCGCCGGGCGGCGGCGTCGGCCGACCGTGTTGCCGCCCACCTCCAGGCCGGCGCCATCCCCCTGATCGGGCGCACCGAGGCCGAGGTGTCGGCCGATCTGGGACGGTGCCTGCTGAGCGAGGGCCACGCCTCGGTCAACTTCGCCATCGTCGCCGCTGGCGCCAACGCCGCCAGCCCCCACCACGACCCTGGCGCTCGGGTGATCCAGCCGGGAGAGATCGTCCTGTGCGACTTCGGCGGCACGATGTCCGACGGCTACTGCTCTGACATCACCCGCTGCGTGCACACCGGGGAGCCGCCCTCGGAACTGCGCCGCCTCTACGAGGTGCTGGAGGAAGCCCAGGCTGCCGCCGTCGACGCTGCCGTCGTCGGGACCCCTTGCGAGGACGTCGACGGCGTGGCCCGGCGCATCATCACCGAGGGGGGCTACGGCGACCACTTCATCCACCGGACCGGCCACGGGATCGGGCTGGAGGAGCACGAGGACCCATACCTGGTCTCTGGCAACGGTGAGCCCCTGGCCCCCGGCCACGCCTTCTCCATCGAGCCCGGCATCTACCTCGAGGGCCGCTACGGCGCTCGCATCGAAGACATCGTCGTCGCCACCGACGCCGGCCCCGACCCCCTGAACCGCGTCTCCCACAGTCTTGTTGTGGTGGGATGAGGTCCGGTGCAGCCCTAGATCGCTCCTGTCGGTCGTGACGGCAGCGGAGGCGGAGGTACCGTCGCCGAGCGTGCCTGCTCGGCTCCACGGCGGCCGGGCGTCGCCGTGATGCGCCTCGACGCGGCCACCGTGCTGCTCCAGTGGGCGGTCGGTGGCCTGTTCTTCTTGTGGGTGACGACTCGGCGCCGGGAGGTGGGCATCGGCTACGGGTGGCTGCTGCGGGTGACCTACGCCGTGCTCGCCGGCGGATCGGTGGCGGCCGGCGCGCTCCTCTGCCCGGTACCGGTGCGCGACCTCGCCGGGCTGGGCGTGATGCTGGCCAGCGGCTGGGCCCTGGCCGTCTCGGTCGCCCGTCGCCGGGCGGGGGTGGCGGGCGAGCGCGCTCGCCAGGCCCGCAAGGCTGCCCGGGTCGAGGCCATGACCGGGGCAACGGCGACCACTGGCACCCCCGCGGGCGACGAGCGCGACACGGGGCAGGGCGGCGAAGCCGCCGGCGAGTTCCCTCCCGCCCTCGACCTGGTGGCGCCGGCCATCGGTGTGGTCGGGCTGGTCGCCGCCGCCCTCGACGCCGGCGGCGACCCGGTGCTGGCGCTCGCCCGCACCCTCGTGGGAGCCGCTTTCCTCGGGGCGGTCACCGACGCCATGCTGCTCGGCCACTGGTATCTCGTGCAGCCAGGCCTGGCGAGGGGCCCGCTGCTGGAGCAGGTGCGCCTGCTCACGGTCCTGTGGCCCTTCGAGGTGGGTGCCCTGCTCGTGCCCACCGGCATGCTGGCCGTGCTGACCGGGGCCATCGACGACGGCTACAACGGGATCCTCGGTTGGTTCTGGCTGGCCTGCGCCGTCGGCACGCTGGTGCTGTGCGTCGTCACCCGGGCAGCCCTCCGGGAGCGCTACTACTCCGCCGTCATGGCCGCGACCGGCCTCCTCTACCTGGCCATCGTCACCGCCTTCGGCACCGACCTGGTCGCCCGCGCCGCGCTGGCGCCGTAATTCGGCTGTTGGGCCACGCGAAACGCCGAGGGCGCGGAATGCGGTCCGAGGGCCTACTACCCTCGGTCCAGATGTGTGGCATCGCCGGCGAGCTCCGCTCCGACGCCGGCATCGCCGACCTCGCTGCGGTCGCCCGGATGTCGGCCGCCATGGACCGTCGGGGGCCCGACGGGGCAGGGGTGTGGTCCCAGGGGCGGGTCGCCCTCGTCCATCGCCGCCTGAAGGTCATCGACCTGTCGGAGCGTGCCGCCCAGCCCATGGTCGACCCGGAGCTCGGCCTGACCGTGAGGTTCAACGGCTGCATTTACAACTACACCGAGCTGCGCCGTGAGCTAGCGGTGGAGGGCTACCGCTTCTTCTCCTCCGGTGACGTCGAGGTCGTCCTCAAGGCCTACCACCGCTGGGGAATCGACGGCGTCGACCACCTCCACGGCAGGTTCGCCTGCGCCGTCGTCGAGATCGCCACCGGAGGCACGGTGCTGGTTCGAGACCGCCTCGGCATCAAGCCGCTGTACCTTGCCGAGGTCGGCGGCGCCCTGCGCTTCGCCTCCACCCTGCCCGCCCTGCTGGCCGGCGGCGGTGTCGACACCACCGTTGACCACCGTCGACCCCGTCGCCCTCCACCTCTACCTGAGCCTGCACTCGGTCGTGCCCCCACCCCGCACCATCGTCGCCGGCGTCAGCAAGCTGGCACCCGCCACGGTGCTGGTGGTCGAACCCGACGGCTCCCGGCGCAGTCATCGCTACTGGCAGCCCCTCCTCGAACGCAGGCCCGAGCACGCCAGCATGACCGGCCGGGATTGGAGCGACGCCATCCTCAAGGCGTCGAGCGGACCGACACCGGCATCGTCCTGCCCCTCAAGGCCAGCGGCCACCGCTGGGGTGAGGAGGTCGACATCCAACCGGTGGGGTTGGAGCACGTCGAGGTGCGGGTCGACGAACCCGTCGACGACGCCGCCGGGCTGGTGGCGCTCGGCATCCAGGTGGGCGACTTCGTCGCCTTCGACGCCGAGCCGGTGGTCACGCCCTCGGGCTACCTGAAGTCGCGCCACCTCGACGACAAGGCCGGCGTCGCCGTCTACCTCCAGACCGACCTCACCTTCCGCCACTGGGACATCGCCCCTGCCGGCGAGCTGGAGAACCTCCCCTCCACCATCGTGCAGCCGGCCGACGATCTGGGCGCCAGGTAGGGGGGTTGGCCGGCGCCGGCGAGGGCATCCTGCGCGTCGTCGACCAGGTCGGCGAGGTGGGCGTCGGTGCCCTGGTCGCCCTGGAGAACCTCTTCCCGCCCATCCCCTCGGAGCTGATCCTGCCCTTTGCCGGCTTCCAGGCCGAGCGGGGTGAGCTCAACGTGGTCCTGGCTTGGGTGGCGGCCACCATCGGCGCCCTGGTCGGTGCCCTCGTGCTGTACTCCCTCGGGGCGTGGGTCGGTTCCGAGCGCCTGCATGCCCTCGCCGGACAGCGATGGTTCGTGGTGCTCTCACAGAAGGACTACGAGCGGGGCGAGCGCTTCTTCGACCGCCACGGCGGCAAGGTGGTGCTCCTGGGGCGGTGCGTGCCGCTGGTCCGCAGCGTGGTGTCGGTCCCTGCCGGGGTGGCTCGCATGCCGCTCCCCCGCTTTTGCATGTACACCCTCGCCGGCAGCGGGGTGTGGAACGCAGCGTTCATCGCCGTGGGCTTCCTGCTCGGGGAGAACTACCACCGCGTCGAGGACTGGGTCGCCCCGTTCAGCTATGCGGTGCTCGCCGCCTTCGTCGGCTGGATCGCATGGCTGAGCTGGCGCAAGGTGCAGCGCCTGCGGGCGACGGAGTCGGCGGTCTGACCGCAGCCCGCCCCCTGAACGGAAGCGCTACGGGACCTTGAAGCCGGCCTCGAAGGCGCGCCGGATGCCCTGGCGGTCGTTCCAGCGCTCCTCGGCGGTCTGGAAGTTGAGGGCGAAGCCGTAGTCGTCGGTGACGAAGCCCAAGTTGGTGGCGTGGTTGCCCTGGTAGGTGTACTCCCAGATGGCAGCGGGATACCCCTGGTACTCCCGCTTTTCGATGCGCAGCTCCTCGTAGTCGTCGTAGCGCTTGGCGAACGACTTGGACGAGTCCTGCCACGCCTTCTCCGGGTCGTCGCCAGGTTTCTTCACGTAGTCGACCCTCAAGTAGTCGCCGGTGGCGGCGTCGACCAGGTCGGTGCGGCTGTCGCCTCGCGGCTCGGGGCGCCACGACGGGGGATGCCAGACGGAGTAACCGACTGTGGGATCGGTGTAGAGGACCCAGTCGCGGGGGACGCCGTCGGGACGAGGCCCAGCGGGCAGCGTCGTAGCCGTCGTGGCCGGCACCGCGGCCCGGCCGGTAGTTGCCACCGTGGTCCGCGGCGGCCGATCGTCGACGACCGCCGAGGTGGCGGTGGTGCTGGTCGCGCCGCTCGACGTGACCTCGGGCGCGTCGTCGCCGGCGTTGGCCAGGCCCAGCGCTGCCAGCACGGCGACCAACGCCACCACGCCCAGGGCCACCAGCCATCCGGCGCTGCGGTCGCGCCCCGGCGGAGCGGCTGGGCGCGGGACATGCGGTCGGGCCGGCGGGGGCTCCGGCGGCGGGGGCTCAGGTGCCGGCTCGGCTGCAGCCACGGTGGCCACGGCGGGGAGCACAGCCGTCGCTCCCGCCGCCGGAGGCCCCGGTGCGCGCTCCACTTGGTGGACCTGCTCCAGAGCGGTGCGGGTGGCGACCAGCGTCGGCCGAGCCTCCGGCTCCTTGGCCAGCAAGGCTCCGACCGCAGGTGCCAGCCCGTCGGCTCGCTCCATGGGTCGGGGCTCGTCGTGAAGAACGGCGTTCAGCGTCGGCAACGCCTCGCCCCGGTCGAACGGAGGCACCCCCTCGACCGCGAAGTACAGCAGCGCGCCCAGCCCCCAGAGGTCGGCGGGCGCCTCGGTCGGACGCCCGGCGGCCTGCTCGGGCGCCATGTAGGACGGCGTCCCGAGCACGAACCCGGCGGCGGTGATGCGGGTGTCGTCCTTGACCGACGCGATCCCGAAGTCGGCGAGCTTCACGGTGCCGTCGTCGAGCATCATCACGTTGGCCGGCTTCACGTCGCGATGCACGATGCCGGCACCGTGGGCGGCCTCGAGGGCGCCGAGGAGGCCGAGCCCCACGGCGGCGGCGCGGGTGGGGGTGAGAGGGCCGTGACGTTGGACCACATCGGCCAGCGTGGGCGCCGCCACCAGCTCCATCACCACGTACAGGCGGTTGCCGTCCTCGACCACGTCGAACACCCGCACCGAGGCGGGGTGGTCTATGCGGGCCGCAGCCCGCGCCTCGCGCAGTACCCGGGCCCGCAGCGCGCCGCGGTCGTCATCATCGAGGTGGGGGGGCAAGTCGACGGCCTTGATCGCCACGTCCCGCTGCAAGACGGTGTCGTGGGCCTGCCACACCTGGCCCATCCCCCCGGCACCGAGCCGCTGGGCCAGACGGTAGCGACCGCCGACCAACTCAGAGGTGACCTCACCCGCCATGGTGGCGAACCTACCCGCCGCCGTCAGTTGCTACGGGGCGGACGGGGGACCGATCCGGTCGACATGGCGCCGGTGCGCCGCGCCGCCGTCCACGCCATCGACCCCGCGGCCGGACGGTGCCGGGTCAGCCTTGGGCGGCGACCGGGGGGTCGATCGACGGGACGGGGCGGTAGCGCTGAGGGGGACGCCGGGCTTCGAGCCGCTCGTCGTCGTTCTCCGCACCCCAGTAGCCCTGCTCGCGGTGGCGGCGAGCGTACTCCCGGCACGGCAGCAGCACCGGGCACCGGACGCAGATGGATCGAGCGATGGCTTCTCGGTGCTCCCGGGCTTCCGCCTGCTCACCATGTGGGGCGAAGAAGTGGTGGGTCTGACCCTTGCACTCGGCCTCGGCCATCCACAACTGCTGTGTTCGTCGGGTGAGCAGCGACATGGCCGGCTCCGAACCCCTCGACGAAGAGGAAAAGGCGCTTGTGCTTCCGTTCACTTACTCCAGTATCCGCATCCCGAGCCCGCTTGTCGCATAGAAATTTCAGATACGCCGATCGCTTGCATCGATGGTGGTGGTGGGCCCACTCCCCAGCGGCACCGAGCACGTCAGTTCCGCTGCACACCCCCGGTCTTGTCGCGGCACGAGTCCGACCGCGGTGGTGATCGGTCAGCCAGCGACGTCGGGGGGGATCGAGGACGGCCATGCTTCTCCTGTGGTGGCCGCACGCGGCCTGACCAGGAGCGGACGGTCGACCAGTGTCGCTGAACAGGTCCCGTGACGTCGGTCACCGACTCGATACCGTGCCCCTGGTGGCGGACGGTCGCTCGGGCGGCGTGGCGGCGGCGATGAGGCGCGTGGTGGCCGAGCTTCCCGGAGGCGGGGAGCAGCGCCCGGGCCAGCTGCGCATGGCCGAGGAGGTGGCGGCAGCCATCGACGAAGGTCGGCACCTGCTGGTGCAGGCCGGCACCGGGACCGGCAAGTCCCTCGGCTACCTCGTCCCGGTCCTGCTCGCTCGGCGACCGGCGGTGGTGGCAACGGCCACCAAGGCACTTCAGGAGCAACTGGTCAGCAACGACTTGCCGTTCCTGCGGCGTGCCCTCGGCAACGACTTCCGGTGGGCCCTACTCAAGGGCCGGTCGAACTACCTGTGCCGGGCGGCGCTCGATGACGCGGCGAGCGGGAACGACCAGGGAGTGCTCCTCGACGGAGGAGCACTCGGACGGGAGCGCCTGGCCGAGGTGGTGACCTGGGCCGACGAGACGCCCACCGGGGACCGGGCCGACCTACCCTTCGCCCTCCCGAACTCCGACTGGTCCCGGCTGTCGGTCGGCCCCAGCGAGTGCCCGGGTGCCCAGCGCTGCCCCCACGGTGACATCTGTTTCGCCGAGGACGCACGGCACCGGGCCAGCACCGCTGATGTCGTGGTGGTCAACATCCACCTCTACTGCACCCACCTGGCCAGTGGAGGGATGGTGCTGCCCGAGCACGACGTCGTCGTCGTCGACGAGGCCCACGCGCTGGAGGACATCGCCGCCGCCACCCTCGGCGCCACCATCACCCCCAACCAGCTCCACGCCCTGGCCGCAGCGGTGCGCTCGCTGTTCACCCCTGATCACCACACCATCGCCTCCCTCGATGCGGCCGGCGCTCGCCTCGGTCGCGCCCTTGATGCCCACGCCGGCGAGCGGGTCGACCCGGGCGAGGGTGAGCTGGGCCTCGCCCTGCTCGGGGCGTCGGAGGCCGCCGGCACCGCGGCCGCCGCGGCCCGCGACGTCGACCCCGGAGGCGAGGGCGCGAGCCGCAAGGAACGGCTGTTGCAGCTGGCCTCGACCGTGGTCGGCGACCTGCGGGGGGCGACCGAGCTGGGCGATGGCCACGTCGCCTGGGTGGAGGAGCGGCCGGCGGTGGCCCTGCGGGTGGCGCCGGTCGACGTGGGGGCCGAGCTGGCCGCCCGACTGTTCCCCGAGGTCACGGTCGTGCTCACCAGTGCCACGTTGCAGGTGGGCGGCAGCTTCGAGGCGGTGGCCCAGCGCCTGGGGCTCGACCGGCCGGGTTCCGGTGACGACCAGCACGACGGTGGGTCGGCGCCGGCATGGCAGGGCCTCGACGTGGGGAGCCCCTTCGACTACCCCACCCAGGCCCTGCTCTACTGCGCCGCCCACCTCCCCGACCCCCGCTCCCCCGCCTACGAGGAGGCGATGCTCGACGAGTTGGAGGCCCTGGTGCGGGCCGCCGGAGGACGCAGCCTTGCCCTGTTCACCAGCCGGCGAGCGATGGAGGTGGCCGCCGAACGCCTGCGGGACCGCCTGCCCTACCGGGTCCTCGTCCAGGACGCCCTGCCCCGCGCGCAGCTCCACCAGGCCTTCCTGGCCGAGGAGTCCTCAGTGCTGGTCGCCACCATGAGCTTCTGGCAGGGCTTCGACGCTCCTGGGGCCACATGCTCGCTCGTGGTCGTCGATCGCCTCCCCTTCGCTCGCCCCGACGACCCCTTGGCCGCTGCCCGGCGCCAGGCCGCCACCCGAGCCCGGCGCAACGCCTTTGCCGCCGTGGACCTGCCTCGCGCCGCGATCCTGTTGGCGCAGGGGGCAGGCCGGCTCATCCGCTCTGGTGACGACCGGGGCGTGGTGGCCGTCCTCGACCGCCGGCTCGCCACCGCCTCGTACCGCTGGGACCTGGTCCGCAGCCTGCCGCCCATGCGCCGCACCCGCGACCCGGCCGAGGCCCGGCGGTTCCTCGCCGAGCTGGCCGGCGCCGGTCCTGTCCGGTCTCCCGTCGCCGAGCGCAATCACTGGCGGCCGCCGACCAGATGACGGCAGGGAGTTGACCGTCCACCACCGCGGTGGCGGCGGGGGCGATACTTCCGCGGAGATGAGCACGACGACGGCGGGACGACGGGGGGACGACGGGGCGCTCGGGCCGGTCATGGGGGCGGCGGCGGCGGCGCTGGCCGTCCTCCTGGCACCGTTCGCCCTCGCCGGCCGGGCACCGCTCGTCGAGCGGGAGCCGCCAGCCGCCCCCCTCGTGGCCGCCACTGCTGGCCGCTACCTTGATGCCTGGCAGCGGGGCGACCTCGCCGCCATGCGCCAGCTGGTGGCGGCGCCGCCTCCTGACTTCGACGCCGCCCACGCCCGCTTCGCCGAGGCCCTCCAGGTGGCCGAGGCCCGCTTCGAGCCCGGGGCCGCCGTAGTGGCGGGCAGCTCGGCCACCGTGCCCTTCACCGCCAGCCTCGATCTCGCCGGCCTCGGGACCTGGAACTACGACGGGCGCCTGGAGCTGGTCTTCGCCGAGCCCGAGCCCCTGGCCGTCGACGCGGAGCCCGTGGCCGAGGTCGCCCGCCCCGTCGAGGCAGCGGCGGCCGGACCCCGTCCACCGCTTCCCGTCGGCGGCCGCGCCCCCCACTGGGCGGTGTCGTGGTCGCCCACCACCTTGCACCCGGCGCTCCTTTCGGGCGCGGCACTCGCCAGACAGCGCTCGGTCGCGCCCCGGGCGCCGTTGGTGGGCGTGGGCGGCGTGGCCCTGACCGGCCCCGGCGCCCCCCGGCTGCCGGCGCTCAGCGCCCAGGTCCTCGGCAGCCTCGGGACCCTCGACGATGCCGGGGCGGCGGCGCTCGGCCTCCTCTACCAGCGCGGTGACGTGGTAGGCACGTCGGGCCTGCAGGCGGCAGCCAACGCCCAGCTCTTCGGGCGCCCTTCCGGAGCGGTGCACCTGGTGGACGAGGCCGGCAAGGTGCTCCAGGTGCTCCACGTCTTCGCCGGCGAGGCGCCGGTGGCGTTGGCCACGACCCTCGACGTCGAGGTGCAGGCGGCGGCCGAGGCCGCCCTGTCGGCTGCCTCCAAGCCCGCCGCCCTGGTGGCCGTCGACGCCCCGACCGGCCAGATCCGCGCCGTCGCCAACCGACCGGTCGCCGGGTTCAACCGGGCGCTGGCGGGCCGGTACCCGCCGGGATCCACGTTCAAGGTCGTCACCACCGCCGCTCTGCTGGCGTCGGGCGTCACGCCCGAGACCCCGGTCTCGTGCCCGGCGTCAGCGTCGGTCGCCGGGTTCCCGTTCTCCAACGCCGGCGGCGAGGCGCTCGGGGACATCCCCTTCGCCACCGCCTTCTTCCGGAGCTGCAACACCGCCTTCGTGCAGCTCGCCGACGACCTCGACGCCGCCACCCTGGTCGCCACTGCTGAGAGCTTCGGCTTCAACGCCGAGGTCGGGCTGCCCGTCGCCGCCTCGGGCGGAAGCTTTCCGGTGCCCCAGAGCCCGGTCGAGAAGGCGGCGGCGGCCATCGGCCAGGCCCAGGTGACCGCCAGCCCCTTGCAGATGTCCACCGTGGCGGCAGCGGTGGCGTCCGGCACCTGGCACCCGCCCCAGCTCCTCCTCGAGCCCGAGCCACCAACCGGACAGCCCCTGCCCGAGGGCGTCGCCGCCACCCTCCGGGAGCTGATGGTGCGGGTGGTCGAGGAGGGCACCGGGACGGCGGCTCGCCTGCCTGGCGAGGCGGTGGGAGGCAAGACGGGAACCGCCGAGTTCGGCAGCACCCGGCCGCCCCGCACCCACGCCTGGTTCATCGGCTTTCGGGGCGACCTCGCCTGTGCCGTGGTGGTCGAGGACGGTGGCTTCGGCGGCGAGGTGGCAGCGCCCATCGCTCGCTCGTTCCTGTCTCGCTTGGGCTGAACCCGGGCAGCAGCACCGTTCCGCTCGCCACTGCGATACTGGCGGCGTGGTGCTGGCCGGGATCGCCTACGACCCTCTCCTGCGCGTCGGCATCGGACCGCTCCAGGTGTCGCCCCACGGCGTCTTCATCGCCATCGGCGTGCTGGTGGGTGCCCGCCTCGCTCTTCCCGCCGCTGGCGCACGCGGCATCACCGCCGACCAGTTCTACGACGTGCTCACCCGGGCGCTGTTCGGCGCCCTGCTCGGCGCCCGGGTGGCCTACGTGATCAACCACCTCGGCGACTACCTCGACGATCCTCTCGGCATCCTGCGGCTGTGGGAGGGGGGGTTCTCGCTGCTCGGGGGGTTGGCCGGAGCCATCGCCGTCGGCTACCCCCGGCTGCGCCGGGAGGCCATCCCCTTCTGGCGGTTCATGGACGCCGTCGTCCCGGGCTTGGCCCTCGGCATCGCTGTCGGCCGGATCGGCGACCTGGTCATCGCCGACCATCTGGGCAAGCCCACCGACTTCGTGCTCGGCTACGTGTGCCCCGAGGTCGATACCGGCTCACCGTGCCTCGCCCCCGTCGGAGGGGCCGTGCACCAGGCCGCCCTCTACGACATGATCGGTGCCGCCGCCGTGTTCGCCCTGCTGGTGTGGTTGGGTCGCCGCCCTCGCCCCGAGGCCGTCCCCACCCTCGTCTTCGCCGTCGGCTACGGCGCCGTGCGCCTGGTCGAGGGGTTCTTCCGGATCGACGTCACCCACGGCACCGGGCTCAACGGCAGCCAGTGGACGGCGCTGGTGGTGGCGCTCGCCGCCGCCTTTGGCTTGGTCCTTGCCCGGCGGGGTCAGCCCTCGTCCCCGTCGCCGCCCAGCGAACCATCGGGCGAGCTCTCGGCCGGGCGGTCGGCCGACGCAGCCCGAAGGTACGAGTAGCACAGCAGGGGCCGGCCTCCGGGCACCTGCCCGTCCCGGGCAGGCAGTCGGACGAAACCCAGGCGGGCGTAGAGCCGCCGGGCCGCCACCATCTCCGGCATGGTCCCGAGCGTCAGGGCCTGCTTGCCGGCGGCGACGGCCCGGCCGATGCACGCCTGCACCAGCGCGGCGCCGATTCCCCGGCCCTGAGCGGCGGGATCGACCACCAGCATGCGCAGCTCGGCCTCGTCGGGACCGGCCAGCTGGGCGTACTCCCCCGGGTTCGGGACGTAGGTGACCCCGCCCGCCAGGCGATCCCCGTCGTGGGCCACCAGCACCTCGCACCCGGCGCGCAGGCGACCGGCCACGTCCCGCAGCACCTCGGCGTAGCCGCCCAGGTCCGACGCCAGCACCTCTCGGTACACGGCCACGGTCAGCTCGCCGATTGCCCCGTGCTCGTGGTGCTCCACGGGCCGGACCATTGCGCTCGCCGGCCAAACCGAAGCTGCGTCGTCGCCCTCGACCATGCCACCATGCAAGCCTTGTCGGCCCCGGTCCACGACCCCGTCCCGCCAGGGTGGGAGACGGGCACGATCGTGATCCTGCCGTCGCTCTCGTTCCCCGTCGCCGAGCTGGCCAAGATCAAGGGGGTCATGCACTACGAGGAACGGCTCTTGTGGACGCTGTTGCTGCTCGAGCGCCCCGACGTCCGACTCGTCTACCTGAGCTCGATGCCGGTCGAGCCCTCCATCGTCGAGTACTACCTGAGCTTCCTCCCCGACCCGGCCGACGCCCGCCGGCGCCTCCACCTGCAGGCCGTCGGGGAAGCGGGCGTGCGCCCACTGACCGACAAGCTGTTGGACCGACCCGAGCTTCTCCGGGCGATTCGAGACGTGCTCCCCGACGACGGCTCAGCCGTGGTGGTTCCCTTCAACGTCGCCGGAGGGGAGTGGCGTGTGGCTGCCGCGCTCGGGGCCACCCTCGACGGACCCCGTCCCGAGCTCGCTCCCTTGGGCTTCAAGACCGGGGCCCGCCGAGCAGCGCGGCGGGCCGGGGTGCAGGTGCCCGACGGGGAGGAGGACCTGCGGTCCCTCGACGCCGTCACCCGGGCCCTGCTGCACCTGCGCCGGCGGCGGCCGGAGGCGACCTCGGCGGTGGTCAAGCTCAACAACGGCTTCTCCGGGCAGGGGAACGCCCTCATCGAGCTGGTCGGGGCCGACGAGGATGTGCCGGTCCAGCGCTGGCCCACCACGTTCTGCGCCGCCGGCGAGAGCTGGCCGACCTTCGCCGCCAAGGTGGCCGACGAGGGCGCCATCGCCGAGGAGGTGGTGCCCGACCTCGTGGCCTCGCCGAGCGTCCAGCTTCGCGCCAGCACCGGTGGCTCGCTCCAGGTGGTCTCCACCCACGACCAGGTCCTCGGCGGCCCGGGAGGCCAGGTGTACCTCGGGTGCCGCTTCCCCGCAGACGCGACCTACCGGTCGGCGATCCGCGACGCCGGCATCGCCGTCGGCCAGGTCCTGGCCGACGAGGGGGTAGTGGGGCCCTTCGGAATCGACTTCCTCGTCGGCGCCGGGAGCGACGGCCCCAGGGTCTACCTGAGCGAGATCAACCTGCGGATGGGCGGGACCACCCACCCCTTCTGGCTGGCCAGCCTGGCCACCGCCGGGCGCTACGACCCTGCCCTCGGGCAGCTGGTCACGCCCGCCGGCCCCCGCGGCTACGTGGCCACCGACAACCTCACCACACCGGCGCTCGCCGGCTGCTCCCCGGCGACGGTGATCGAAGCAGTGCGCGACGCCGGCCTGGCCCTCGAGCGCGGCAGCACCAGAGGGGTGACGCTCCACCTGCTCGGGGCCCTGTGCCCCTTCGGCAAGATGGGCGTCACCTGCATCGCCCCCACCCTGGAGGAGGCCGACGCCCTCTTCGTTGACGTGAACGCCCTGCTCTCCTCGCCCTTGGTGGCCGGTTCGGTGCCGCAGCGGCCGTGACTGCCAGCCAAGCCGCGCAGTAGAGGCGCCAGCGGCTAGATCCGGTCGAGGACCTCGATGCCGAGCAGGCCGAGGCCCAGCCGGAGTGTCGCTGCGGTGACCTCGCACAGCGCCAGGCGCGAGGAGCGAAGCGGTTCGGGGGAGCGCAGCACCGGGCAGTGCTCGTAGAACTGGTGGTACGCCTGGGCCACCTCGAAGAGGTGGGTGCACAGGTGGTTGGAGAGGTAGTCCTCGGCCACACGGCTTACCACGTCGCCGGTCACCACCAGGCGCTTGGCCAAGTCGAGCTCCTGGGGTTCGTCGAGGATCACCGGCGGCCGGTCGTCGGGCACGCCCCCGTCCCAGCCGGCCTCCCGCAGGATCGAGCGGATGCGGGCGTAGGCGTACTGCAGGTACGGGGCGGTGTTGCCCTTCAGGCTCAGCATCCTGTCGAACGACAGCACGTAGTTGCTCTGGCGGTGTTGGCTGAGGTCGGCGTACTTGACCGCACCCACCCCTACGACCCGGGCGACCTCGTCGACATCGCCGGGTACCGCCTCCCCCCGCTCCTCCGCCCGCTCCACGACGAAGCGCCGGGCCCGCTGTACCGCCTCGTCCAACAGATCGACCAGCCTCACGCTGTCGCCCGAGCGGGTCCGCAGGCGCCGCCCACCCTCGCCGAGCACCAGGCCGAAGGCCACGTGGGTGGCCTCGACGCCCTCAGGCAGCCAGCCGGCCATGCGGGCCACGGCGAAGACCATCTGGAAGTGCTGCGACTGGCCGGCGTCGACGACGTAGACCAGGCGCCCGGCCCCCTGCTCCACCCGGCTGCGCAGCGCCGCCAGGTCGGTCGTTTCGTAGTTGTAGCCTCCGTCGGCCTTCTGGACGATGAGCGGCAGGGGCTCGCCCTCGGCGTTGGTGAAGCCGTCGACGAACACGCACTTGGCTCCATCGTCGACCACCACGAGGTTGGCGGCTTCGAGGTCGGCGACGACCTTGGCGAGCATCGGCTGGTAGGTCGACTCCCCTCGTGCGACGAGGCCCCGCACCCCGAGCAGGTCGTACACCGCCTGGTTCTCGGCCATCGACAGCCCCACCAGCCACCGCCAAATCTTCTGCACCCCGGCATCGCCGGCCTGGAGCTCGACCACTCGCCGGCGGGCTCGCTCGCGAAAGGCCTCGTCGGCGGCGAACCTGGCGTTGGCCTCCCGGTAGAGCGCCTCGACCTGGGCCAGGTCGCCTGATCCCGCCTCCTCGCCCAGAGGCCCCCGGTCGTCGAGATGGGCGATGAGCATGCCGAACTGCGTGCCCCAGTCGCCCACGTGGTTGACCCGCTCGACTTCGTGACCGAGAAGCTCGGCGACGTTGGCAACGCTGTCACCGATGATCGTCGAGCGCAGATGGCCGACGTGCATGGCCTTGGCCACGTTGGGACCGGAGTAGTCGACGACGACCCGTGCCGGCGCCGGCGCCGGATCAACGCCGACGCACTCGTCGCCCACCAGCTCGCCGACCCGCTGGGCCAGCCACGCCGAGTGGAGGCGCAGGTTCACGAACCCGGGACGCACCACCTCGGGGGGATCGGCCACCGGCTCCACCTGGAGGGCAGCGGCCAGGCGCTGGGCGAGCTCGTAGGGCGACCGACCGAGGGTGCGGGCCAGCGTCATCGCCACCGGGGTGGTGTAGTCGCCGTGACGGGCGTCGCTGGTGGGCACGACCAGTGGCTCGGGCATCTCGAGATCGTCGCCAAACGCCGCCGCCACCGCCTCGCCCACCCGAGCCCGCAGCAGGTTCTGGGGCGTGGCGGCCATGACGCCCACCCTAGGCGGGGGGCCCGTCGACCAGGACCTAGCCTCAGCGGACCATGGACGTGGCCGTCACCGGATCGAGCGGGTTCATCGGGACGCCGCTCGTCGCCGCCCTGGAGGCCGCCGGTCACCGGGTGCGCCGGGTGGTCCGGCGGCGAGCGCGGGGACCAGCAGAGGTGGCGTGGGACCCGAGTGCCGGCACCATCGACGCCGATGGGCTCGCCGGCGTCGACGCCGTGGTCCACCTCGCCGGTGAGGGCATCAACGCCAAGCGATGGACGGCTGGTCAGAAGCAGCGGATCCTGGACAGCCGGACCCGAGGCACCGCCCTGATCGCCGAGACCGTCGCGCGCCTCGACCCCCCTCCTTCCGTGCTCGTCAGCGGCTCCGCCATCGGGTACTACGGCGACCGGGGCGACGAGGTGCTCACCGAGAACAGCCCTGCGGGCGACGACTTCCTCGCCGAGGTCTGCGTGGCGTGGGAGGGCGCCGCCCGATCCGCCGTCACCGCCGGGGTCCGCACCGCGTTCGTGCGCACCGGCATCGTCCTCGATCCCGGTGGCGGAGCGCTCGCCAAGATGCTCCCGCTGTTCAAGCTGGGCCTCGGCGGACGCTTGGGGGGCGACCAGTGGTGGTCGTGGATCTCGCTGGCCGACGAGGTGGGCGCCATCGTCCACCTGCTGCACGCCGACGTGGCCGGGCCGGTCAACCTCACCGCTCCTGCCCCGGTGACCAACGCCGAGCTCACCCGGACCCTCGGCGCCGTGCTGCGCCGCCCCACGGTGGTGCCGGTCCCCAGCTTCGGCCCCCAGCTCCTCCTCGGACGCGAGCTCGCCCAGAGCTTGCTCTACTCCAGCGCCCGAATCGCTCCCACCCGCCTCGAGGCCAGCGGGTACCGCTTCCGCCACCCAGCGCTCGAAGCGGCCCTGCGATCGATGCTGGGGGGACCGCCGCCCTGAGCACACCTCTCCCCTTGCCAGCCCGCCGGGCTGCCGATCGGCGCTCCGCCGGACCTTCGGCTGGGGGCTCAGCTCGTCACACGAGCTTGGCGTCGAGGGTGATCTCCACCGCCGCGAGTGCCCTGGACACCGGGCAGCCAGCCTTGGCCTTCTCGGCGTGCTCCACGAAGGTTGCCTGGTCCACACCGGGAACGATGCCCTCAGCGTGCAGGTCGATGCGGGTGATGGCGAAGCCGTCGGAGACCTGGCCGAGGTGGACCTCGGCGGTCGTGTGCACCCGATCGGGGACGTGTCCGGCCTCGGACAAGCGGTCGGCCAGGGCCATCGAGAAGCAGCCGGCGTGAGCGGCGGCGATGAGCTCCTCGGGGTTGGTCCCGGTGCCCTCCTCGAAGCGGGATCGGAACGAGTAGGCGCCCTCGAACGCACCGCTTCCGAACCGCATCATCCCCTTGCCGTCAGCCAGTGAAGCCTCCCACTCGGCGTCGGCCTTGCGTGTGGGCATGGTGCCTCCCTCGGTGTTCGTGTCTCAGCGAGTGTGCCGGTGCCCTCGAGGAGCCCGACGCGGCTTCTGAGGACCCTACCGACGACGCTGGGCTCCGAACCCTCTCGGCGAGGCTCGCCTAGATACCCGGATATCGTGGCGGCACCCGACCCGAGGAGGAACCCGAGTGATCCGGACCCGACTGCTCCCCGTCCTCGCCGTGGTGGCCCTGGCCGCTGTGGCCTGCGGCGAGGGTGACACCGGTTCGACGGCGAGCGACCCCGCAGCCACGAACCCGTCCGCCGCCGCCCACAACGAGGCCGACATCGAGTTCGTCCAGGGGATGATCCCCCACCACCAGCAGGCCATCGAGATGAGTGATCTCGCCTTGGAGCGCTCCGACAACCCCGACGTGGCCGACCTCGCCGAGCGCATCAAGGCTGCTCAGGGCCCCGAGATCGACCAGATGCAGGGCTTGCTCACCGAATGGGGCGTCGAGGCGGGGGGCGGAGGCCACGGGGGCGGCCACGGTGGAGGCGGTGACCACGCGGGCATGCTGAGCGACGAGGAGCTGAAGGCGCTCGGAGCGGCCGAGGGCGCCGAGTTCGACCGCCTGTTCTTGGACGGCATGATCGCCCACCACCGCGGTGCGGTGGTGGCGTCCGAGACCGAGCTCCAAGAGGGCGAGTCGGCCGAGACCAAGGAGCTCGCCCAGGCCATCATCGATGCCCAAAGGGCGGAGATCGCCGAGATGGAGCAGCTCCTCAGCCGGGCGTGACCACGGCATGGAGCCTCCCGGTCGCCGCCCGAGCTTCCGGTCCCCCACGGCGGAGCGGTTCGAGCGGCGCCGGGGACGGCCAGGGCCGTCACCCCTCGTCCCGTGGGAGCCTCAGATGGCCCGCCGGTAGCGGCGGGCGGCGAGAGGCACGAACACGGCCAGGATACCGAGCGTCCACGCCGAGGACTGCAGCACGGGCGAGATGGTCGGCCCGCCGAGCATCAGTGCCCGCACGGCATCGACGGTGACCGAGACCGGCTGGTTGGCAGCGAAGGCCTGGAGCCAACCCGGCATGGACTCGACCGGGACGAACGCCGACGAGGCGAACACCAGCGGGAACAGGGTGGGGAAGGCGACGGCCTGGGCGGTCTCGGCGTTGGCGGCTCCGAGGCCGACCAGGACGAAGACCCACGACAGGGCGTAGCCGAACAACAACAGCAGTGCGACGCCGGCCAGGAACGGCAACGGGCCGGTGCCCGCCCGGAATCCGACCAGGAACCCCACGACCGCCATGAGGAAGACCACGAAGACGTTGCGGGCGAGGTCGGCTGTGGTGCGACCGGCCAGTACCGAGGACTGAGCCATCGGCAAGGAGCGGAAGCGCTCGATGAGCCCCTTGCCCATGTCCTCGGCGAGGCCGATGCCGGTGCCGACGGCGCCGAAGGCGACGGACTGCACGAAGATGCCGGGCATCAGGAAGTTGACGTAGGACTGCCCGGGCGGGGGCTGGATGGCGCCGCCGAAGACGTAGCGGAAGATCAGCACGAACATGATCGGCTGGATGGTCGAGAAGACGACGAGCTGGGGCAGGCGCACGTAGGTGAGCAGGTTTCGCCACGTCAGGGCGCGGGCGTCGGCGACCGCCCGGCGCACCCGGACGACGGTCGGGGGGCGCACGGCGGTGGAGGTGACGGTCAACCGATCTTCCTTCCTACCGGCACCCGACCCCGGTCGGCCTGGGCACGGTCGCCGTCGGGGTCGTCCCCGCCGCCGCCGGAGGTGCGCCGGCCGGTGAGAGCCAGGAAGACATCGTCGAGGCTGGGCTCGCGCAGGGCCACCGAGGCCAGCACCAACCCCGCCCGGTCGAGGTCACGCAGCGCGTCGATGAGGGCACGTTGCCCGTCGTCCACCGAGAGCTCGACTCTGGTGCCCTCGACCAGCGGCGGCGAACCGGCCAGCGGGCGGAGCAGCTCGGAGGCGTCGGCTGCAGTGCGGGCGTCGTGGAACGACAGCTCCAGGGTCGTCGAGGCCATCCGCGCCTTGAGCTCGGCAGCGGTGCCCTCGGCGATGACGCGTCCACCGTCGACCACGGCGATCCGATCAGCCAGCCGGTCGGCCTCCTCCAGGTACTGGGTGGTGAGCAGCAGGGTCGTCCCGCTCCCGACCAGCTCCTCGATGACCCTCCACAGCTCGCGCCGGCTGTGAGGATCCAGGCCGGTGGTGGGCTCGTCGAGGAACAGCACCGGTGGCCGGTGGACCAGGGCAGCGGCGAGGTCGAGGCGGCGGCGCATCCCCCCGGAATAGGTACGAACGGGGCGGTCGGCGGCCTCGGTCAACTCGAAGCGCTCCAGCAGCTCCGCCGCTCGGGGGTTGACCGCTGGGCGCGGGAGGTGGGTGAGGATGCCGATGAGTCGGAGGTTCTCCCGACCGGTGAGGTTCTCGTCAACCGCCGCGTACTGCCCGGCCAGACCGATGACCGAGCGCACCTCCTCGGGCCGCTCCATCACGTCGAGGCCCAGCACCCGGGCGTGGCCCTGGTCGGGCCGGATGAGGGTGGTGAGGACCCGAACGGCAGTGGTCTTGCCGGCCCCGTTGGGACCGAGCAGGCCGTAGACGGTGCCGGGAGGCACGGAGAGGTCGAGACCGTCGAGAGCACGCACGTCACCGAAGCGCTTGGTCACCCCTTGGAGGACGATCGCACCCTCGTTCATGCCGGCAGCGTAGGGCGTGGGGGGCACGGTCACCGGGTCGTGGGTGGCCAGGACCATCGTCGATGAGCTGGAGCAGCGAGGGTTGGTCGACCGAGGTCGACGCCACCGACGAGCCAAGGCGTTGTTCCTCACCGTGCTCGGCGAGAGGAGGCGTGTCACGGCCGCGGAGGCCGTTCCCGCTCAGACGTGGTCGGCGGGCGGCGCCGTGGAGCCGAGGTGGTCGACGAACCAGTCCTTGGCCAGCTCGGCTACCCGCTCCAGCGCTCCGGGCTCCTCGAACAGGTGGGTGGCCCCGTCGACGACCTCGAGGCGCTTGTGGACCTGCAGCCCCTCGAGGGCCCGGCGGTTCAGCTCGATCACCGGCGTATCGCTCCCGCCGACGATGAGCAGTGTCGGCGCGTCGACGCTCGCCAGTGCAGCGGCGGCCAGATCCGGACGTCCTCCGCGGGAGACGACGGCCTCCACCGCGCCGGGTCGGGCAGCGGCGGCCATCAGTGCGGCGGCGGCCCCGGTGCTGGCGCCGAAGAGCCCGACGGGGGCAGCGGGAGCGCCCTGGTCGTTCAGCCAGTCGAGGAGGTGAACCACTCGACCGGCCAACAGGTCGATGTCGAAGCAGAGCTCGGCCGTGGCCACATCGACCCGTTCCTCCTCCGCGCTGAGCAAGTCGACGAGGACCGTGGACAGGCCCGCCCGGTTGAGCACCCCGGCCACGTAGCGGTTGCGAGGGCTGTTGCGTCCGCTTCCGCTGCCGTGGGCGAACAGCACCACCCCTCTCGCCCGGCTCCGCCGCACGAGGTCGGCCTCCAAGGTGATCTCGCCTACAGGGATGGACACCCCTTCGTCGCGGTGCTCGGCGCCCATCTCACGTCCCGAAGGGGTAGGTGTCAGGCGGCTCGCCCGCTTCCCACCCCGGCGTCAGTTCCAGTGGCTCCACTGCCCGCGTCTGGTCGACGTGCACGACGGCGTCGAACTGTCTTGCCAGCCGAGCTTCGAAGTAATGGCTGATGCGCTCGGTGGCCGGGCGGTAGACGACGCCGATGGCTCGCTCGAGACGGGACGGCGGAAGCACCTCCGTCGCGCTGTCATCCTGGAGGGGCAGGAGGAACCGGGGCACCCCGACCTCGTGGAACAGCTCCTCGTAGCTCCCGGTGAGCGCCGGTCGCACCCGCTTGCGCTCCGCCGCCGCACCCCAGTCGGGCGCGGCCGTCACCGTGCCGGTGTAGGTGGTGAAGCCGATCAGCACCGAATCACCAGGGTGGGCCTCGCGCACCAGCTGGCCGACGTTGAGCTCGCCGCTCTGTCCCAGCTCGGTGGCCCGGGCGTCACCCACGTGGGAGTTGTGCTCCCACACCACCACCCGGGCAGGCTGCTGCAACCTCCGGCTGAGGTGGGCGGAGAGCGAGTCCAAGGTGGTGGCCATGTGGCGGTCTCGCAGGTTCCACGACGACGTCCGTCCGGCGAACATCGTGCGGTAGTAAGCCTCGGCGTCGACCACCAGGCGGGCGTTCTGCTCGAGGGCGAACTGCTCGTCCTCCGACATCCGTCCGTCGCCGCTCGGGTGGTCCGAACCATGGCGCCGCAACTCCAGCAACTGCTCGATGACCTCCCGCTGGCACGACCGGCCAGCGCCGAAGGCGGCAGCGTGGCCGTAGGCGTGAATGTCGCCTCCCGAATGGTCGAAGCAGGCGTAGCGCTGGCGGGCCCGAGCGGCTGCTCCCGGGTCGATCCGCTCGAGTGAGGTGAGGACGGCGTCGATCGAGCGGTGCAGGCTGTAGAGATCGAGCCCGTAGAAGCCGACGGGCGGAACCTGGCGGAGCGTGGCGTCGTCGTTGTGCTGTCGCAACCAGGCAACGAACTCGGCGACGTCGGTGTTGCGCCACATCCACAGCGGGAAGCGCTCGAACCCACCCAGCGCCTCCTCGGCGCTGGCGTCGTCGCCCGCGCCGTGGACGTAGCAGTTGACCCGGTAGGCGTCGGGCCAGTCCGCCTCCACCGCCACGGCGACGAAGCCCTTCTCGGCGATCAGCCGCTGGGTGATCCGGGCCCGCTCGGCGTAGAACTCGTGGCTGCCGTGCGAAGCCTCCCCCAGCAACACGAAGTGGGCGTCGCCCACCATCTCCATGAGGGCGTCATAGTCGCCATGCTCTCCACTCAGCGGGATGACGGCGCGACGGAGGGCACCCGCGGTAATGGTATCCACCCCTCTGGCACTCATCGCTGGCCACCCCGGACCCAGGCCTCGGCGCCGGCCAGCAGATCCCGCACCTCGTCGTCGGTGGTCTGGGAGAAGTCGTCGTACCACGCACCAACGGCCATGAACGGCTCGGGAGTGCACGCGCAGACCACCTCGTCGGCGTACCCTTCCATGTCCTCGCAAGCCTGGGGAGCGGCGATCGGTACGGCGACGACCAGGCGGGACGGAGCCTGCTCCCGCAAGGCGGTCACGGCGGCCCTCATGGTGGCCCCCGTGGCCAAGCCGTCATCGACGAGGATCACGATTCGGCCCTCCACCGCAGGCGGCGGCCGGTCACCGCGGTAGGCCCGCACACGCTCGTCGACCATCTCCTTCTCAGCAGCGGTGACCGCCTCGATGTCGGCGGCCGACAGGCCCAGGCCCTCGACCACGCCACGGTTCAGCACCCGCCGGCCGCCGGCCGCCAGCGCCCCCATGGCCAGTTCCTCGTGCCCGGGAACACCGAGCTTGCGCACCACGAAGACGTCGAGGGGCGCGGCGAGGAAGCGGGCCACCTCGTAGCCGACGGGGACCCCGCCCCGGGGAAGGGCGAGCACCACCACGTCGGCACGGCCGGCGTAGGCAACGAGGTGCTGCGCCAGCCGGCGACCGGCGTCGCTGCGGTCCCGGAACCTCACCGGTTCACCTCGACTCGGCATGGCCCACGCATGGTCACGGCCGGACAGGGCGCCCGGAGGCGAGGCCGGTGGTGACCAGGACGACGACCACGGGCAGCCTCCAGCTCGCACCCCCGGCGACGGCGGCGATGCGACCGAGGCGGATGCTCTCGTTCATGCTGATCCTCCCTGTCGAGGCCCAGCTACCCCACCAGCAGAGTGAGAAACGCCGTCTTCGCCGTGCCGCTCGCACCGGCTGCGACCCGGCGTTGCCCAACCCGCCGGAAGCCTGACCGTGTCGCCGAGAGGGCCCCGGTTTGCCCGAGGGTGTGAGCCGGGCAGGGGCGGGGGCATGAGCGAGATCAGGGTCACGGCGATGGAGCCACTCCACTTCGGCGTCCAGGTCACCGAGGGGGACCTGACCACCAGCCACCGGGTGCAGGTCCCTCCTTCGATGCTCGACGACCTCGGCCTCTCCGAGGCCGACGCTTCGGCGGTCGTTCGGGAGACCATCGGCTTCCTCCTCGACCGGGAGCCAGCGACGAGCATCATGGACGAGTTCTCCCTCGACGACGTCTCGAGGTTCTTCCCCGACTACCTCGACGAGCTCAGTGCTCGCCTCGCCTCCTGACGCAGGCCGACGGCCGGGCGCTCACCGCCTGGAGCTGCACCGCGGGTCGTCGTCACCCGGTTCGATGGCTACGACGGCTTGCCGTGACGGTGCCGTGCTTCTCGGATGAGCCGCTGGGCCTCGGGGAGGTCGGCCCACTCGCCCACCTCGGCGTCCTTGCCGGGTTCGAGGGCCTTGTACACCTGGAAGAAGTGGTGGATCTCGGCCTTGAGGTGAGGTGGAAGGTCGCCCAGGCCGCGAAGATGGCTCCATCGCTCGTCGTCGGCATGGACACAGAGGATCTTGGCGTCGGGCCCGGCTTCGTCGCGCATGAGGAAGGCTGCCACCGGGTGAGCCCACACGTGCACCCCGGGGTAGACGGGCTCGTCGCCGAGCACCATGGCATCGAGCGGGTCAGTGTCCTCGCCGAGGGTGTGGGGCAGGAAGCCGTAGTCGGCCGGGTAGCGCGTGGCGGTGAAGAGCAAGCGGTCGAGCCAGATCTCGCCCTTGTCGTGGTCGATCTCGTACTTGTTGCGCGAACCCTTCTGGACCTCGACGACGACTTCCACCCTCATCGTGTCGCTCGATCCGTCCTGGCTCATGGAAGCCTCGTCGGCGAGGATGTGGCGGGGAGCGAGGAGCGCCTCGAGCGCCCCACACAGGAGCCGTACCCAATCGCAGGTCGCCGTCGAGATGACCGGCGGGCTCGGGCCCGCTCGCCCGTCGATCCTCGGGTCCGGCAGGCCATGGACACGTCCAGGGTGTGTCCTGTTGTGCGCGCCGCCCTCACGCCAACCCCTCTCGGTCGAGGACGAGCACGTACCCGAAGCCTCGAGCGGAACAAACGGCCCCCCGTGCCTGCCCGTGTTGCCGGGGGTATGCCGCCCAGGAGGATGCTGCAGGAGGGACCTACCTGGGGCGAGCGGCTGCACGCCCGCGCGGTGCCGGTCACAGGTCCTGGGTGACGGCGGAGACGAGGGCAGGCGGCCGGCATCGAGATCGTCGGCGGGCGCGACCTGGGGTACGTTCCCAGCGTGCAACGGCGCGTCCTCGGCGACCTCACCGTCTCGTCCATCGGGCTCGGGTGCATGGGGATGTCGGAGTTCTACGGGGCCGGCGACGACGCCGAGTCGATCGGGGTCATCCATCGAGCGCTCGACCTGGGATGCACGTTCCTCGACACCGCCGACATGTACGGGCCCTTCACCAACGAGCGCCTGGTCGGGCGGGCAGTGGCCGGGCGCCGGAGCGAGGTGGTGCTCGCCACCAAGTTCGGCCACGAGCGACGCGAGGATGGGTCGTGGGTCGGGGTGAACGGTCGCCCCGACTACGTCCGGGCGGCGTGCGACGCGTCGCTGCAGCGCCTCGGGGTCGACCACATCGACCTCTACTACCAGCATCGCGTCGACACCCGAGTTCCGATCGAGGAGACCGTGGGAGCGATGGGTGAGCTGGTCACCGCCGGGAAGGTCGGCCACCTGGGGTTGTCCGAGGCGGGGGCGGCCACGATTCGCCGAGCCCACGCCGTGCACTCCGTCACCGCCCTGCAGAGCGAGTACAGCCTGTGGAGTCGTGAGGTGGAGACCGAGATCCTGCCCACGGTGCGCGACCTGGGCATCGGGTTCGTGGCCTACAGCCCGCTCGGTCGCGGGTTCTTGACCGGCGCCTTCCGGTCGCTGGCGGACCTGCCCGAGGGCGACAAGCGCCCCCAGCGGTACCCTCGGTTCGAAGCGGCGAACTTCGAACGCAATCTGGTGCTCGTCGACCGGGTGGAAGAGCTGGCGGCGCGCAAGGGCTGCACACCGAGCCAAGTGGCCATTGCCTGGGTCCTGGCTCGAGGAGATGACGTGGTGCCGATCCCAGGGACGAAGCGGATTCGCTACCTCGAGGAGAACCTGGCCGCCGCCGACGTCGTCCTCGACAGCGACGACCTCGCCTGGGTCGACGCCAACATGGGCGAGGCGAGCGGGGATCGCTACGCCGACATGGGAACGGTCAACCGCTGAAGGAGACGAGCCGAGGGACGATCGAAGTCCCCTCCCAGTGGGCGAGCGCGCCCGGGGTCCATCCCATCCGCTCCCACCGGTCGGCGTCGACGCCTTGAGCCTCCACCCGTCGTGGAGCGGTGGTCCATGCGCTGGCACGACCGACAACGCTTGCCTGGACACTGCCCCACCACCTCGCAGGCGGCATCGAGGCAGACGCTCGACTCGGCGGCACGGCGACGTCGTCGGCCCAGTCCGCTCCGCCCTCATCCGGGATCAGGAGGGTCTCGGCGCCCCGAGCGCCTGAAGACCACAAGGTCGACCTCGCAGTTCCCATCTCATCGGTGATCACGCCGTACGGCGACGCCGACGGTCGGCGTGACGAGCCGAAGGTTCCGCCGCCACCCCCGTTCCCCAGGGTTGCTCGGCGACTGGCACGCTCACGGCGTGCGAGGGAACTGGAACCGACGACGGGCCGCAGCAGTCGCAGCCGGTGGCGCCGCCGGAGCGGCGCTTCGGTGGGCGGTGCTCACCTTGGTCGACGCCGGCGCGATTCCGTGGAGCGTCCTCGTGCTCAACATCGTGGGCTCCGTGCTGCTGGGCGTGCTCCTGGCAGAGCAGTCGTCTCACCCGTCCGCTGAGCTCCTGCTCCGCGATGGCGGCGCCACCGGCTTCTGCGGCGGGCTCACGACGTTCTCCTCGTTCTCGCTCGAGCTCGTCGAGCTCACGCGCCACGGAGAGGTGGCCGGGGCGGCCATCTACGGCTCGATCTCGGTGGTCGGTGCCATCGTCGGCGTCCTCGCCGGTGGGGCGATGTCGCGCCGGGCGCGTCCCCGCTCGTTGCCCCTGGAGGACCGCCGGTGATCACCGCCATCACGTTCGTCCTCGCCGCTGCCGCGGGTGCGCTCGCCCGCGCCGAGGCGGGGCGCCGCTGGAACCGCGAGGACGGCCTCGCCGTGGGCACGCTCGTGGTGAACGCCACCGGCTCGTTCTTGCTCGGGCTGCTGTGGGAGGCGACACCTCCGGCGTTGACCGTGCTCGGGGCGGCCGGGCTCGGCGCCTACACCACGTTCTCGAGCTTCGCCGGCGACGCCGTCGCCCTCACCCAGCGACGCCGCCTCGCCCTCACCTCCCTCTACATCGTCGCCTCGTGCACCCTCGGGGTGGCGGGCGCGGCGGCAGGGATGAGCGTCGCCGAAGCGTGGTGATGGCGCCACCCCACTGGCCCACGTCCCGTGCACCCGGTGTTCGCCTCGCATCCTCACCGGTGGCGATAACGGGTCCTCGGGCGAGCGCTGCCGGCCTGGCCCCAACCCACGCACCGACCGCTCGTCACACGTCGAACGAGTAGCTGCTCGGGCAAACGCCGGACACCGCCACGTACCACACCCCGAAGTACTCCGCCCCCCGATCTCTTCTGTCGTCGGCACGGCGAAGATCAACGGCACCACGCGGATCGGCTCCAATGCCCGTGCCGACGACGACAGGCATGGAGGGCCGGCGTCCTCAGACGAGGTACCGTGCCGCGGATGCCCCGGGCGAATCTGAGCGGGTCTGGGTCACGGCCGCCCGCCCCAGCCGACCAGCCGGCGCCCAGCGCCGCCAAGCTGGTGGGACTGCTGGCCGAGGAAGCAAGGCTGCGATGCCTGGCCGCCGTGGTCCTCGGCGCCACAGCGCCGCGGGAGGTGGCCGAGCGGGCCGGCCTCGACCTGCGGGCGGCGGTGAAGGCCCTGGAGCGCCTCGCCGCCGCCGGCCTGGTGGTGACCAGCGCCGGCGGCGGCCTCGTCGTACGGGCTGACCGCTTTCAGCGAGCGGCGCGCGACGCCGCTCGAGACCGTGCCGAGGTGCAGCCCGAGGACTTCGGGGCTACGCCTGCGCAGGCTCTCGTGCTGCGCAACTTCGTGACCGCCGGCGGCCGCCTCGCCTCGATCCCGACGTCCCGGTCGAAGCGCCGGGTGGTGCTGGACTTCCTGGCGGCGCGCTTCGAGCCGGGCCGGGTGTACCCCGAGCCCGACGTCAACGCTGCGCTGGCCGCTGTCCACCCCGACCACGCAGCCCTGCGCCGGTACCTGGTCGACGAGGGCTTCCTCGAGCGGCGCGACGGCTTCTATTGGCGCTCAGGCGGCACCTTCGAGGTGTGAGTGCGACAGGCCCAGCGCCGAACCGGCCGGTACCGTGCAAGCACAACCGACCGGCGCTCTTCATAGGCGGTGACCAGCGCATGGCCGTGGGCGATACTGGATTCGAACCAGTGACCTCTGCCGTGTGAAGGCAATCCGGCGTCTTTCCGCCACCTGCTCGTTGTCGGAAAACTGCAGGTCAAGGCGTATTTCCGGTGCCGCCCACTGTCACCTCGTGACGCCCAGTTTCGTCCCGTTCGTGGGACGCGCGTGGGACGGACGGCTCTCCCGGGGAACGACGCGCCGGCGCTTGGAAGAGGTGGACTCCTCCTTGTCGGTCAGTGCCAAGTCGCCCAGTCGGCGCTAAGGCCGATGCCGGCGGCGAAGGCGACGAACGGTGCCACGCTCAGGGCGACGACCAGGGGCCGTTGGCGGATCCCGAGGCGGTGCATCGACAGGCGGTAACCGAGGGCGGCGGCGGCCACGACGAGCCACCACAGCACCCGGGCCGCCTGCGGCCACGAGATCGGGAGCAGGTCTTCGGCCCAGGCCGGAACCGGCGAGTTCGCCGCGCTACCACCCAAGACCTCGAGGGTCACGGCGATCAGGACGAGCGCGGCGCAGCCAACGGCGCCGGGAAGCACCCTCCTGGGGGACGGATGACTCACCGGCTGCGTGGCAGCCGTGCGTGGACATCGTCAAGGAGCCGCGAGAACTGCGCGGGTCCCAATGCGCCCGAGACGCGGCGCAACTCGCTCCCGTCGGGGCCGAACACCACAAGGGTCGGGATCGACTGGATCTGGAGCAGGGTCACGGCACCCGGGCTCTCCTCGACGTTGCAGCTGCCGAAGACCACACCCGGCCGTCCCGCCTCGGCCGCGGCCTCGAAGACGGGAGCGAACGAGCGGCACGGTGCGCACCACGGCGCCCAGAAGTCGACGACGGTGTAGGCGCCGGCGGTCGCGTCCATGAAGGTGGCGTCGTCGATCCATCGGATCGGCGAGTGCGTCGTCGGCCGTGAGGCTGGAGCGTTTTCGGCAGAAGCAGGATCGATCTGGCGACGACGGACCACCCTTGATCCTCCTCAGGTCTCGATTGGACGGGAAACCCGATGCTGTACTGGGGTATTCCGGCGAAGAAAGGAGTCTGGCGGCGCGTACGGCCTGGATTGAAGCATGCCCGACCGCGCGCCAGCTTCCCGGCGGCCGTGATCGACGCCGCTCGACACCGGGGAACAATTGACGAGCATCGACGTGTTCCCTTGTCGGATGAGGTTGCCCCGACCGATGGCCGCGCTTGCGCTCGTCGCCGTCCTCTCCGGCGCCTGCTCCCCCGGGAATGGCGACGAACGAGTAGCCGCCGATGGTGACGAACTGACGGCCGTTGCGCTGGAGCAGGTGCCCGCCGGGAGCCGCGAGGAGACGCTGTCGGCGCTTGTCGATCCCGATCACTCCCAGCTCCCGACGGCGCTCATCGCCACCGATGAGCTGCGGGCCGGCGGACCGCCACCCGACGGCATTCCCGCGGTGGACGAGCCGACCTTTCTCCGGGCCGGTGACGCCTCCTTCCTGGCCGACGACGAGCCGGTCCTGGCCCTGGAGGTCGGCCGGGAGGCTCGGGCCTACCCGGTCCAGATCTTGACCTGGCACGAGATCGTCAACGACACCGTCGCCGGGGTCCCGGTGGCGGTCACCTACTGCCCGCTGTGCAACTCGGCCGTGGCCTACGATCGCCGCCTGGGCGATCGGGTCCTGTCCTTTGGCGTCTCCGGCCTGCTCTACCGCTCGGCGCTCGTGATGTTCGACCGCCAGACCGAGTCGCTGTGGACCCACTACACCGGCCAGGCGGTCGCCGGCACACTGTCTGGTCAGGAGCTGCGCACCTTCCCCGTCTCGACGGTGTCGTGGCGCGACTGGCGGTCCGAGCACCCCGACGGTTGGGTCCTGAGCCGGGACACCGGCCACCGACGCAGCTACGGCACCAACCCCTATCCCGGCTACGACGACGTCGACACCTCGCCGTTCCTCTTCGAGGGCCGAGTGGACGACCGGTTGGCAGCCAAGACCCGAGTGCTCGGCATCGGCGACGAGGACGGCGCCGTGGCCATCGTGCTCGACGAGCTCGCCCGGACCGGCGTTGTTCCCCTGGAGGTCGGCGGCCGCGGCCTTGTCGCCCTCCACAAGCCGGGCACCGCCTCCGCCCTCGACCACGACACGGTGGCCGGCGGCAGCGACGTCGGCGCCACCGGAGTGTTCGACCGCACGGTTGACGGAAAGGAGCTCACCTTCCGGGCCGAGGGCGGTAGCTTCGTCGACCAAGAGACGGGAAGCACGTGGACGATCCTCGGCACGGCGGTGAGCGGGCCGCTGGCGGGACGCCAGCTGTCCCCCGTCGAGCACGTGGATACGTTCTGGTTCGCCTGGGCGGCCTACGTCCCGGCGACGGTCATCGCCCAGCCCTGAGATCGGCCAGTGGGCTGTCGGAGCACCGTGGCGGCGCCTCACGCCCGCTCGCCCGTCTCTGGGTCCTCGACGTCGATCTGCCCACTGGCCAGCATCTCCCCGAAGGCCCGGAGACGCTGAACCGACGCCGGGTCGGGGACCGGGCGTCGTCGGCTGAGCGAGCGCTTGATCTCGACGTAGGTCGCCGCCTCCATCCCGCAGCGCCGGCAATCCTTCAGGTGACGGGCGACGCGACGCGCCGCCAGCTCGTCGGCCTCGTCATCGAGGAAGGCCTGGATGACCTCGGCGACCTCGTGACAGCTCAAACGCCGGAATCGCGTCAGCCAGGGTCGGCGGGTCATCGCTTCTCCCTGGATCGGCTCACGCCGGCCTCGGACAACTTGGCCCGGATGCGAGCCCGGGCTCGATGCAGTCGACTCATCACCGTCCCCACCGGCGTCTCCATGATCGCAGCGGCTTGGGCGTAGGTCATGCCTTGCACGTCGACGAGCGAGACCACTTCCCTGAGGTCGTCAGGAAGCGAGTTGTAGGCAATCTCGACGACAGCGTCGAAGGTCCGGTCCATCACGACCGACTCGGCACTGCTCACTGATGGCATCGTCGAAAGCTCGTTCCCATCCGCATGGCGAAGCAGATCCGGACGGCGGCGGCGGACGCTGTTGACGTGCACATTGCGCAGGATGGTGAGCAGCCACGCCCTTGGGTGGCGGCCGTCGAAGCGATCGATGGCCCGAAAGGCCCGCAGCATCGTTTCCTGGACCACGTCCTCGGCGTCGTTCGTGCTCCCGGTGATGGACAGGGCGACCCGCATCATCACCTCGATCTCGGGCAGGACAACCTCGGCGAAGCGTTCCTCGGCATTGGGATTACGGCGCGTCATCGGCCTCCCCACACGCCCAGGAACCCATCCCGCGCCCAGGCCATTCCCAAATGCATCGGGACCCGCCCGTCAGGAGCAGCCCTCCGGCTAGGGCTAGAGACGACTGGCGGTGGCTCTCTAGCCCCGGAGCGAGGCCTCGTCTATAGCGAAGAGTGGTCAGGCTCCAAGCAGCACGAGGTCAGCGGGCTCTGGCCTGTGCGGGAGTGGGGACGGCGAGCCTCTCGGCCCGGGAAGCCGAACGCGCCCCGGCGAGGGACGGCACGGTGAACAGGGTGAGCGCCAACAACGTTCCGAAGACGACGTGCACGACCAGCTCGAAGGGCTGGTTGGCCATCTGGAACACCGGGAAGGCGATCGGCGAGAGGATCTTGAAGTTGATGAGGTACAGCGCTGCGCCGTAGAGCGTTCCCGCCACCGCGAGCGCACCGTTGCTCTTCAGGCGCGGGGCCAGGAGAGCGAAGACGACGCCGAAGAGCGCCGACAGACCGAGATGGACGACAAGACCAACACCGACGCTGGCGCTGCCGGTCATCATGGCGTCATCGCCCTTGACGATGCTCGAGATCATGAGCAGGGGTCCCTTGGCAGGGTCCCCGACACTCGTCGCGAACCACATCGTTGCGGCGAGGAAGACCGCTCCGGCGAGGATGCCTCCCACTGCACCCCCCACCAGCCAGCTGGCGCGGTTGAGCTCTCCCTGTCGCTGATCTGTCATCAGCCCTCCTTTGCGTTGGGCGAGAACCCGTCCCGCCAGAACCGTCGGCGTCGAAACCCATCGACAGCCAGCGGTATTCCGCGCACGACTTTGCGTCTGCGCGTCGCCGCGTCCAGTCGCGGTCTGGCAGCGGACGCGCCGCGGCGTCTTCACCCATCGCGACAGCCTGGCCCGCTCCGGACGGCTGCCAAGCCGGTCGCCTCGATCCTCTAGGGGATCGCTCACACGACCCTACGGGATCACGTCGAGGGCTTGGGTGAACAAGGGCGAGGGCAGGAGTACCGCCATCCGGCATACGAAGAAAGGTCTTGCACATGCCGACCAGCATCTTCCGTGACGAGGTTTACCGCCTCATTCGTCAGGGCGCTCGGCTCGTCGAGGTGCTGCCGAGACCCGAGTACGAGTGGGCTCACTTGCCCGGAGCCGTCAACCTCCCGCTCAAGAAGCCGGATGCCGACACCGTTTCGGGCCTCGACGCCGATCGCCCGGTCATCGTCTACTGCCACGACTTCCAATGAGACATGAGCCCGCGGGCCGCGTGGCGGCTCGGGCGCCTCGGGTTCCGTGCCCGTCACCGAGTCCTGCGCCAACTTCAGGGTGAGCCCGGTCGAGTTCAAAGAGGGACTCCCCTATCACGGAGGAGAGGCCAACACCCTGCCCGATCACTGGGGGGCGGTTCGGGCCTTCGACCCCTCTACCGGCAATGAGTTATGGGAGTGGAAGAACGACAAGCCCATGGTCGCCTCGGTGCTGGCGACGGGGGAAGACCTCGTCTTCGCCGGCGAGCCCACCGGTGATTTCAACGCCTACCACGGCCGCCCGGCCAGCTGCTGTGGCAGCATCAGACGGGAAGCGGTCACCACAGCAGCCCGACGACCTACAGCGTGAAGGGCAAGCAGTACATCGCCGTGCCCACGGGTTGGGGGGGCTGGGTCAAGGGCTTCGCCCCGGGAACCCTCGGCGTAACCCGAGGCGACGCCCTGGTGGTCTTCGCCCTGCCCTAGGCGGAGGAGGGGATCATGTCGTTTCTCACCTCCCAGGCCCGAAGGCTCGAGCCGGCTGCAAGCTTCTCTCTGCCTTGATCACCACGTACGTCGGCTCGCATCCACGTGACCGTGCTCTACCGGGGCGCATCCGAGGAGGACTTGAGACGCACTGGCGGTGCTCGTCTAGCCCCGCAGGGCCCACCCACGTCTGTAAAACGAGCGAAGAGTGGCCGGGCCGAACTGCGCCAGTTCTTCACCTGGTGCCACCTTCCCGGGACCTGGTAAAGCGTCAA